>SVGE01000004.1 GCA_015056545.1 Clostridiales bacterium
TGTTAATTCTATTTTAACATTCAAACATTTTTAACTCAACCGAAATGTAGTTTAGTTTAGTAAACCATTAGTTTAGTTGTTGTTTTATCAATAAAATTATAATCCTAACGATAAATTACTATTTATCTGTATCATACACATACAGTTCCATTTTATCTGTCATCTCTATTTTAGAATATTTCATTTCTTTTATATGACTAGGTAAATCTTCTGTCATTCCATCATAAATTGTTTCTGTATCATTTAGTATTACCCTTATGTCTAAAAGTCGCATACTTGATATACTTCCATAAGTTTTCACTTTAACTCCTCCTTATTACAACATTTCTTTCATAAATTCTGTGTAATAATCATATAGTTCTGCTTCAAAACATACAAAAAATACTTTTTCAATGGTAGATGACTCAATATAATTAGCAACTGTTTTTAATGCAATTCTTGTACCAATATCTTTTGGACAACTATATACTCCCATACCAATGCAAGGGAAAGCTATCGTTTTCAAATTATATTCTTCTGCTAATTTTAATGAGTTCAAATAGCAATTTTTCAATAATTCTTCTTTTGGCACTTCATATTCTCTATACCATTCTGGTGCGACTGTATGTATAATGTGTTTGCTTGGCAATTTATATGCTTGGGTTATTTTAGCTTCTCCAATTTCACAGCCACCTAGTTTTCTGCATTCTTCAAGTAATTCAATTCCAGCTTTTCTATGTATAGCACCATCTACACCACCACCACCGAGTAAACTTCGATTAGCTGCATTTACTATTGCATCAACTCTTAATTCTGTTATATCTCCACTTAAGATTTCAATTTTCATCTTTATCATTCCTTTGATAGTCAATATTACAGAGATTATTATATCAAATTTTAATTTAATAATCTATACTTCAGCTTCATAAACTGCATTACTTCTTTGAGTTTCTTCTTCATCAATAGCTCCGATTTCATCTTCATACTTATCTACATTCAACTCTTGGTCTATTTCAGTTTGTCGCTTTGTTAATATTTCTAATTCTTCAGCATATTTAAATGGTTTTTCAAGTTCAATTTTACATTGTTCAACCTGCCTTTCTTTATCTTTTTTATTTTCAATAGCATTATCTAATAATTTAGGTAATTCATTTATTTTTTCGTTGATTTTAGTAATATTCAATGATGGTATTAATTTAAGTTCAAATTTTTGTACTGTTTCCCCTTTTATAAGTAATTCTTTTGTTGGTAGTTTTACATTTCCAAAGAAATCTACATTACTTTTACTTATTAAAGCTATGTCAAAACCTCTATACTTACAAATGTGATACTCTTTATCAAGTTCCATATACTTCTCGGATTGTTTTATTATTTCTTCTCCTGCTTCTTTTTGTGTATTAAAAACATTTTCGCCTATTTGCATTTTAAAGTTTTCTTCTAGTTGTTCTGGCTCCATTTTTAATACATCACTTGAAAGATTTTTTATCATATTATCAAGCCTTTCAATATCTCTTGGTAATATTTTAGTTAGGTTATCTTGTAGTCTGTAAATCGTACCATTATATTGTTTTTTCAAATCTTTTAGTCTGTTTACTTCCATATCTACTTTAAACTTTTCTAAAATCATAGGGTTTCCACTTGCAATAGCTTTTACTTGTGCATAATTAAGACTACTATCATCTATATCCTCCATATTTCTACCAACAACTTTACCTCTCATAATTTGAGCTATAAACTTATGTTTTGTTTCTATTGTTTGCCAACTATACGCATCAAAACTGCCCTCTGTTACATATCTATAAATTTGTACTTCTGGGTTTTCATTGCCTTGCCTTAATATTCTTCCCTCTCTTTGTTCAACATCACTAGGTCGCCACGGCACATCAAGATGATGTAATGCTATAAGTTTCTTTTGCACATTAGTTCCTGCACCCATTTTTGCAGTACTTCCCATTAAAACTCTAACTTCTCCACTTCTTACTTTCTTAAACAAATTATCTTTCTTGGTATCAGTATCTGCATCGTGTATAAATTGTATTTCTTCAGCAGGTACTCCTCTTTCTATTAATTTATTCTTGATTTCATTATAAACATCAAACTTTCCCTCAATGTTTGTTGGAGTAGATAAATCACAAAATACCATTTGTGCTGATTTCTGCTCTTTTGTTTCATTCCATATCTTATAAATATTTTCTACTGCTAAATTTACCTTGCTATTTGATATATCTCCATAAGATTCATCTATCAACCTTAAATCAAGTGCTGCTTTTCTTCCATCATTAGTTATTTTCAGCATATTATCTTCATACGGCTTTACATCGCCTCGTTTTATTGCTTCAGATCTTTCAACTAATGTATCAATGAACTCTTTTAATTCTTCACTAGGTTTTGTTGAAATTATAATTGGTTTTCCACTTTTTAACTCTGGTGTTGGCAATTTCAACATTTCAGCAGTTTGTATATCTGCAACTTGTCTAAACAAATTCATTAATTCTGGTGTATTATAAAATTTACTAAATCTTTGCTTTGTTCTATAACCACTACCATCTGGTGCTAATTCAAAATTAGTAACAACTTCTCCAAAAGTACTTGCCCAGTCATCAAAGTTTTCTAACCCATACTTTTTTAGTGTTTGAGGTTGTAAATACCTCTGCATTGTATATAGCTCTGACATAGAATTACTTACAGGTGTACCTGTTGCAAAAGTAACTGCTCTAGCATTTCTATTTTTTTGCATTAAATACTTAATTTTCATATACAAATCAGATGATTTTTGTGCTTTTGTTGTTTGAACTCCTGCAATATTACTCATTTTGGTATAAAGGTAAAGATTTTTATAATTATGTGCTTCATCAACAAAAATATAATCAACTCCTAAATTCTCGAAGTTGATTGTTTTATCTCTTGGCTTACTCTTTATTAGTTCTTTCAAGTTCTTCTCTAAATTCTTCTTTAGAGTTTCAAGTTGTTTTACAGTTCTCTTATTTCCTCTTTCTTCTCTTGAGTTTTCTAAAGCTAAAGTAACTGCATTTATTTCATCTTGTATATGCTTTTCTTCTGTTTCTTTTGATACTGGTATTCTTTCAAAACTACTATGTGCAATTATTACTGCATCATAATCTCCAGTAGCAATTTTAGAGATTAATCTTTTTCTTCTTTGTGGCTCAAAATCTTTTTTAGTAGCAACTAGTAGTTTCGCAGATGGATATAAATTATAAAATTCACTTCCCCATTGTTCTACCAAGTGATTCGGCACTACTATTAAAGGTTTCTTGGCTAATCCTAATCTACGAAGTTCCATACAACTTGTTGCAACTTCAAATGTTTTTCCTGCACCTACACAATGAGCAAGTAATGTATTTCCACCATACAAAATTCTTGCAACTGCATTTTTTTGATGTGGTCTTAACTTTATTTCTGGCGACATTCCCTGAAATACAAGATTACTTCCATCAAACTCTCTTTCTCTTATATTATTGAATATGTCATTATATCTTTTTACTAAAACATCTCGCCTTTCTGTATCTGCAAAGATCCAATCCTTAAATTCATCTTTCAGTAACTGTTGCTTTTGTCTTGCTAATATAGTTTCGTTTTTATTAACTACTCTTTTATCATCATCTAACTTATCATATACTGTCGCATTTCTTAAATTTAATGTAGCTTCTAATATATCATAAGCATTCATTCTTTTAGTACCATATATTTCTGTAGTTTCAATATTACTAGCATAAGGTTTGTTTTCTATAATCCAATTAGATAGTTCTTTTGAATATATAACTCTTGGATTATATGACGAAAAAGAATATTCTTCATACTTAAACTTTTCTTTCATAAAGTCTTTAACAAATTCAGCAGGTATCCAAGTTGCACCCAACTTCAATTCAATATCTTCTGCTGACAATGGAATTGGTTGTACTTCCGTCAAAGACTTTACATTTATAGAATAAATCTCATCATTCTTTGCGTATTCTTCTGCTATTTTTAGTTTTTCTTTTACATCTCCACTTAAGTACTCATCAGCAGTTTCCCAACCACTATTTCTATTATCTTCGATTACTTTTAATGGATTTCTAAATATTTTCCCCTCTAAATCTTGCACTATTTCATCAAACTCTTTATTCACAAGAGTTCTCATATATTCTATATCTACTCTACCTTTTTGATTAAGCGATACAACCAGTGCTTCATCAGAAGTTTCAACAGATGTTATCTCTTTATATGGACTTATTGTTCTTTTATAAAATATTTCACTTTTTGTTACTTCTTTTGTAGCTTCATCTACATTTTCAAGTGCAGTTAATAATGGATAATCTATATCATCAGAAAACGCAATTTTATTACCTTTACTTGTTAAATATCCGTATTTATCAACAAACTTATCATATAATTCATTCAGTTTATTTTGATAAATAGCCATTTCTTCATCATTATTATTAAGCAGTTGTACATTTATCAATTCTTTTAACGATTCACGAATTGCTATCATACCTTTTATTCTTTCAGCAGTTATTCCATCTTTCTTTTGTTCAACCATAACAGAATCAACTCTTTGATAGATAACTCCATCAACAAGTGTATAGTTATAGTTTTTGACATTCATATCAGCAGGAATTGTTTTTACATCTTCAGTATCAAATTCCCTCTCAATTTCAACTTCTTCAAAAATGTTATTTGGTAAATATTCAATAGCTTTATTCAACTGTTCAGTTAGTGAAATGCTTTTGTTTGGTACAACTTCAATATCTTTTCCATATTGAGTTGTAGTTATATTTAGTTCTCCCATTACCATTTGTGGATTATCTATAAAATATTTGTTTATATTTATACCCTCATCATATTCTTCTGTATCAAGCCATTCTGCGTGTTCATAAGAAAGACTTTCTCTCTTTTTTAGGAAAATAATATCACTTGTAACTTCAGTATTGGCTATTCTTTTAAAAGCATTATTCGGTAGTCTTATTGCACCTACAAGTTCTGCTCTCTCATTTAAGTATTGTCTTGTTTGAAAATTTAATTTGTCCATTGTGCCTTTAGAAGTAATGAAAGCAATTATTCCACCTGCTCTAATCTTATCAAGACTTTTAGCAAAGAAATAATCGTGAATTAAAAAGTTTTCTTTATTATATTTTGGATCATATACTCCATAATTACCAAAAGGTACATTTGAAATTGCTATATCATAAAAGCCATCTGGCAATTCTGTTTCTTCATAACCTCCCACAAAAACATTTGCTTTTTGATATAATTGCTTTAAAATAGAGCCAGAAATTTTATCTAGCTCTACACCTGTTATATGTGAATTTTCAAAACTATCTGGTAGCATACCTAAAAAGTTACCAACCCCTGCACTCGGCTCTAATACATTACCTTTTTTCACGCCCATTTTATCTAAAGCATTATAGATACCCTTTATTATCTCTGGCTCTGTATAAAAAGCATTTAATACTGATTCTTTCGCTTGTTTATATTCATCTTCAGTTAATAGTTGTTTTAATTCATTATATTCATTTTTCCATTCTAAAGCATTTTCATCAAACACTTTGGGATTTCCACCCCATCCAGTATATTGTGCTAATACTTTTTGTTCTTCAGCAGTTGCTAATCTATTTTCAAATTCTAATTCTTTTAGCAACTTTATCGCTTTGATATTTTTTTGATATTTTTCTCTTAAATTCCCATCTGACAAATTTATATCATCTGTAATCTTAAAGTTTATTTTTTGTACCTTTATTTCTTCTTTAATTGGCATATTTTCAATTTTATTATCATAAGTATAATACAAACCACTATCTATAAGAGTTTGGATTTTTGAGGCAACATTATTCCAATTTAGCTTTATCTCTTTATATCCCTCAAGAGATATTTTCATACCATTGTAATTTATGTTGTAATCAACGAAACCTTTTAGATTTTTATACTCGTAACTATTACCACTCAAACCATACTCAGATTTTAAGAATTTAACTTTTTCTGGTACTCCCTCAAGTTCAGAAAATGCTTTATAAATTCTAGCTTTTCTATTATTTCCACTTTCTAGTAGTACATCATTTATAATTTCATCATCAGATATGTTTTCTACTACTGTTGGTGTATTTAATGTATTTTGATTAAATAACCTTTCAAAATTGTCTATACTTTCAATTCTTGAAATTGGATATGAAGATTTCAAATCAAACAATACAATCTCTCTTTCTTTGATTTCTTCAATTTGAAAAGGTCTATCATTTTCCAGATATACAACTTGTCCTATTTCATATTTAGGATTTTGTTTGTTTATCTCTAATTCGTTAAATAAAGAAAAAAGAGTAGTTTGTTCTACCCTTTTATTAGTCGTGTTTATAATGGTTGGTACATCATTTCCTGCAACAATTCCTCCACTTGGCTCTGGATCATCCTCTCGTATTGCACTTTGTCCATAAAGTTGTTCTCTGTTAGTGGATTCTTGTTCTTCAACTCTGTTGTTAATTGTTCTCTGTATTCCATCACTTGTTGTTGCCTTTCCTCTAATTTCTCCATTAAAGTCCCCTCCATTATCAACTCTTGGTACTTCATTGGATACTCCTGTTTGATGTACTGCTTGATTTGTATTCCATAACGATTTAGACTCATAATTCATTTCCCCTTTCTTTTTATTTAATTCTTGTTTTACCTTATATTCAACCATTCTTAATAATTCAGAAGATTCATTTATACAAAAGATGCCTAACCTTTTCAACTGCCCTACATCCCCAATTTCATTAAAATTTTCAAATAAGGTTTCTTCATTTTCTATTTTCAAGTTACACCTTTTAGATATAACATACATTACTGTATCTACTGCATTTTCAATAAATTCACTTGAAACTGCAATTTTTTCATTTTGAGTATTATTCATTAGTTTTTCATAAATTCTATTTCTAATTGCCCTTTTTAGCTTCACAACTTCACTTACATTCATTACTTCAGCTAATATTTTTTTAGCTTCATTTGGCTCTATACTCCATTTTTTAGGTAATGTTTTATTATTTCCCCAAGTTTGTGAAACATCGAAAATATACTTTATTTTAATGTCATTTTCGTCATCAGAAATGGCTTTTATACTCTTTTCTCCCCTCTTTACCATTCTATCTATACTATTCCATTGTTCAATGGTCGCACAAGCCGTTACATTAGGATTTTGAGCATATATTAGCAATGTTTCTGCAAATGAATATTTATAAAAATTACTTGCAAAATCTAAATACTGTTTCCATTCTATACTATTTTGTCGAATTTTATCTAATTGCGTATCATAAATCTCTTTTGCAAATTTAAGACTCTCTTTGTAAGACATATCTCTCCCTCCTTATTAAGTTTTCAATGTACTTTTTACACTTTAATGATATACCATTAAGTTTCATAAAGTCCACCCTCGCATATATCAAGCATTTGCTCAATATATGCTTGTCTATTTGAATATTTTTTTGATAGTTTTTTGTCGCTAATTAAGTACTTTGCAACACTATCTGCAAAATCTTCAGAATAATTATTTTTTTCTATAATATATTTCTTTGAATAACTTGATATATAGTTATTATCCTCTTTTACAGCCTCTGCATAATCTGTATAATGATAATCTAGTACCTTATACTGCATTAGCTTATTGCCCCAAATATGTGCGAATTCGTGGCAAATTATATGCTTCTGCGTAGCAACGCAATAATTTGAAAAATCGTATAATTTTACTGTTCTATCTTTTGAAATTCCTGCAACATTTTCTTCCACTTCATTGTCATATAACACTAATTTATCCACACAATCCACAATTTCTGGTGGTATTTCTTTTAACAAACTAATAACATTTGTTAAATCTTCTTCGTTTTGATACTGGATTTCCAGTTGATTTTGCGTTTTCTCATTAGTGTACAAAAAAAGTTCCAATTCATTTTGAACTGGAACTCCCATAATTACATTGTTATTGAGCAATATTGATAATAATATGCCCATTATATATACTTTACTCATATTTACCTCCACAAAAAAACTACTCTTTCGAGTAGTTTAAGCTGCTATATCAACATCAATTTCATAATACATCCAATATTCTGCCCTTTGTTCATTCGGACCAGTAAATTGTGATAATTTCCTTTTGAATTCCAACTTGCGTTTGCTATCTGGTATGTGAATACTTGGTGCTTTTGCTTTAAGTTTTACTCCGAATCTTGAACCTTGTTTAACAATTTCTGGCTCATCTAAAATTAGTTCATCCATATCTGGATTTACAATACCATAACCAGTTTGTTTTACCTGTTGCATAGCATAAAAAACTTTATCATATTCTTTTTTAACTTGTGACATTTCATAAATTATAGAGAAAATATCTCCTTTTTCTGTTATATCAAAACCAGAATATTCACTAAGTACTTTATTAAATAAATCATCATCAATATTTATATTTAAACGTATATTACCTTCATCTAGTTTTATTTCTTGAATATTTACATTAGTAATATTAACATTTTGTGACATATTATTTATAATTTTATCTACCTCTCTTAAATTAGAAATATTACTAAAACTAGTTTTTATACTAGACATTAAATCACTTTTTAACCAATGTGAATTATCCAACTTCTCAACCCAACTAGGAAGATTAATTCCAATTTGACTGACTGGGAATTCATATAATACTTTTTCAAAAATTGTATTTATATCTAACATATCTAAATTATCACAATCACAAATAACAACAGGAGCATCATATTTTTCTTGAATATTACTTGCTAAAACTAATGTATCATTACTATTAGGTATAGATGAATTTAAAATTATTACAAAAGGTTTATTTATTTCTTTTAATTCTTTAACACATCTTTCTTCTGCACGTACATATTCTTCTCTATCTATTCCTGTAAAACTTCCATCTGTTGTTATTAAAAGACCAATTGTTGAATGTTCTTCTATAACTTTTTTAGTTCCTATTTCTGCAGCTCTTTCAAATGGTATTTGTTCTTCAAACCATGGAGTATTTACCATTCTTGGAATATCATCTTCCATATGCCCAATTGCATTATTTACTAAATATCCTACACAATCTACTAATCTTGTTTTAAATCTAACATTATCTCCTATACTAATTTCAACCGCTTCATTTGGAATAAATTTAGGTTCTGTTGTCATAATAGTTCTACCACTTGCACTTTGTGGAAGTTCATCTCTAGCTCTATCTCTTTTCCCCTGACTTTCAATATTTGGAATAACTAAAAGCTCCATAAAATTTTTAATAAATGTAGATTTACCAGTTCTAACAGGTCCTACTACCCCCACATAAATATCTCCATCTGTTCTTTTAGAAATATCTTGATATATATTATATTTCTCCATAAAAAAATTACCTCCTTATATACTATTTGTACTATTTAATACAAGTATATTTGAGATAATTAATTTTATTACTAATATTTAGAATATTTATTTAAAAAAATATGTTTAATATTATATACTCCACCACTATATTTTTTCATTTCCTTCATTCCATTAACTAATATATTTGCAGTAAGACCTGCCATATTTACATTCATATTAAAATTCATATTTTGATTAAAAGCTCTTGAAGAAGCACCTGCTTTTGTATAATTATATTTCATATTCATACTAAAATATTTTCTAACATCTTCTACTAATTCAATATCTACATTTTCATATCTAAATTCAATTTCAGATAATATATGTTTTCTAATATCTATAAAATCTACATTTTCATTTAATTCAATATATATTTTAATTGAATGTTTAAACATAGATAAAGGCTCAACAAATACAAGTGCATTTTTTACTCCATTAATATTTCTTACAATACTAGTATATTTCATATCTATACCTGGACCAATATTTTCATAACTAATTCCTGTATCTGTCATAAAATCTATTGTATTTTTTATAATATCTTTTATTCCATTATTAAAACCAAAACCATGAAAAATATTTATATTCTTATTTTGTATTTGCTCGTTAAATCTATTATACATATATTTATAAGATATTTTTTCATCATCACTGCAATTGATACAAGATATTCCTTTATCTATAAGTTCTTCTGTTAATATTTCAATATTTTTTTCTGGAACACAAAGAACAGCAATATCTATATCATCTAGTTTATCTATATTATCTACTACTTTAACTGTGCTTAATTCTAAATCTATATTATCTAATGATTTTTTTCTTCTAACAACACCTGCTAATTCAAACTCATTAGAATTATCTATACTATATTTTACATATCTTGAAATATTTCCCCATCCAATTATACATACTTTTTTTAATAACATAAAAACAACTCCTATGTATATTATTAACATAAAAGTTGTTTTTAAACATTAATTATTCATCATCTTCATCATTTGTACCAAATAGTTCATCAAATTTAGCTTCTAATTCCTTTTGAATATCATAATTAAATGAGTCTTCTGTCTTTTTCTTTTTACTTGATACTATTTGAGGTACATCATCCTCATCCTCTTCTTCATCAAATGATACATTTACATCTGCATCAAATTTCGGTTTTTTTATTTCAGACATTCTAGGTGGTGTTTGCATATCATTATTTTCTCTTCCCATTCTAGGGATAGCTGTAGTTTTTTCTTCTTCAAATGGATTAAATATGCAAATTTCACCTTGCTCAAATACTGAAGCATCTCTTGCATCAATTCTAGTTTCTTCTAATTCTTTTAATAATGCTTTATCTTTAAAATACCAATATTTTTTCTCTTTAACAGGTTTAACACCTTTTACTAAAATTAATGCATAATTTGGATCCATTTTTGTTATTTCATCAGGTGTCATTAATGCTCTTGCCATAATTTGATCAGATTCAGATGTTCCAGATTTAACATTGTCCTTATCTTTACTTTTTGAAATACTATCTCTTGTTATTGTTTTTTCACCTAAGGCTTTTGAAAAATGCTCAGCAGTTTTTAGTGAGTTACCACCTAAATAAAGGTGTGTATCACAGTTTGCAATAATTATATCTGCTGCATCTTCATATAAAGCTGTTAATTGGTCTAATGTTTGTACTATAACACTAAATGTAATATTTCTACTTCTACTTGTAGATATTTTCTTTTCAAAATCTGGTATCCTACCTACGTTAGGGAATTCATCAAGTATAAAGCATGTCATTACATCTAATTTTTGATTTCTATTACTATCTGCTAAATCATATAATTGTTGTATCATTTGTGCAAAGAAAATTGTCATTAAGAAATCATATGTACCATGGCTATCTGAACTTATTACATAAAGAGCTGTTTTTTCTCTACCAATTTGTTCAAAATCTATATTATTGTTACATGTTAATCTTTGTATTTCTATTGAGTCAAATTTACCTAATTTAGATTGTAAGCTACCTAAAATATTTTGAAGTGTTTTTTCACTATTTCCCTCTATATTTCTATAATTCTTTCTTGCTGGATGATCTTCTGGTATTTCTGACATCAATTTAGATAAAATACTTTCTCCTGTTGATGACATAGCTGCTCTAACTAAGTTAGCACATGTAGCTAAGTTTTGTTCTTCTTCTGGTCTTACAGCTTTAACATAATATATTAATGCTTTAAGTAATGTTATTGACATATTATCCCAGAATGGATCACTACTTTTGCCATCACCTTGTCCTTTAACAATTGTATCAGCAATTATATCTACATCCATCTCACTTCTAATATGTGCTAACGGATTATAGCAGTCACTTAATTGAGTTTCTTTTAAATTTAATACTTTTATCTTATACCCTTTAGATTTCATATATCCAGATGTTTTTGCATATAATTCACCTTTTGGATCTGTAAATACATATGAACCTAATAGTTGAGATGCATTTGGAATTGCAAAAGATGCTGATTTACCAGCACCAGATCCACCTGCAATTAAAATATTTAAATTACCTTTTCTAGTTAATGGTAAGAAGTTTTTTTCAGCTAATATAAATCCACTACTTTTATCTTTACTTAAACCATCTGGTGTATATTGTTCTCCATATTTAGCCCAATCACTTGAACCATGTTCAATTCCTTCATAATCATTTGTTTTTTTCTTTTGTATAACAATTATTACTATTGTAGCTAAATAAATCATCCAAAATAGTGATGTAACACTTTTAAATTGATCATTTATATCACCTTTACTAAATATAGCTTGTTTATATGTATCCCATTTTAAAATATATTCTTTAAAATTAGATGCATCTTTGTTTTCCATTGATACTGCAAATGGTGCTAATAAAAATATGTTAATTACTATTCCTATTACAGCAAGAATTATTACATATTTTAAATACTTATCTTTTAATTCTCGAAGCATATATTATACCTCCTATTTTTCTATTTCTTCATCTTTTGTCTTTTTAGTTGTAGTTCTTCTTGTAGTAGTCTTTGCTTTAGTAGCTTTAGCTTTAACTTTTGTTCCTTTTTCTATAGCTACAACATCTAAATCTTTTTCAACAAGTTTTTCTGCTTTCAATTCTTTTTCATTTGGTTCTACTTTACTAATTTTTACTTTTGCCATTTTATTTTCCCCTTTCTATTTTGTTATTTCTATTGCAAAATATTGTCTATATGGTTGCATTTTGCATTTACCAGTTATTTCTCCAGTATCTGGATCTAAATATAACATTGGTTTTACTTCTTCACATGTTACTGAATCAATTATAGATATTGGTCTTTTTAAATTTGGTGTATATTTAAAATCTCTATATTGATATACCCCTTCATTATTTATAATTGGTTCATATTTGATAATATCTGCATCTTCTGTTATATCTAATTCACTATCTTGAAGAAGTCCTGTGTTCATTATCATTTTGCTTTTTCCTATTGTTAGCATAATAATTGTAACTGAATCTTTTGGATCTAGCTCAACAAAAAAAGTTTTTTCAACTTTCCCATCTTTATCATCTTTTTCACTATCTAACATTTTTAATGTATATACTTCTTCATTTTCAACATAATCTGATTCTACAGCAAATGCTATTGTATTCATCCCTTTTGGATCTAATATACTAAATTCTTGCATATTTCCACCTCTTTTCATTAGTTTATACATTTTCTCAATATAATAATATGATATATATTTTAAATAGTCAATATTTGTAACAATAAATTAACTATCTTTTAATATTGTTGTAACAAAAATATGAGAAGAGAAAAACTCTCTTCCCATATATATACAATATTTATTGTCTCCACTTTGCATATTGGCTCTCGACTTCATCTCTTATTTTTTCACGCTCATATAACTCCAAATTAGTTACACAACGTCCCAAGAGCTTCTGCATATCTTGTCTGTATATGTCATAATTAATTATCTGAGTTGAACACATAAACTGCATATATGCTCTTTTCTGAGGAAAAGAACTATTCCACCAGTCTTCTGTTTCTTCACTCATAGCTTTTTCAAGATTTCTTATTCTTGCTAAATCTTCGTACGGTATTTTTTCTTTAGCAATATACTGCCTTACTAAATACCGATCATTTAATGATAACTGATTAACAATGTCCTCAAGAATATTAGCTTTTTCTTCAATAGCAATAGCTGCATTTTCCATACACATATACCTCCTAAAAATTAGTTAGTTTTTTTATATTCTATACGAATATGTTATATTATATCTCGTATTTGGTATTTTTGCAACTTTTTTCGACATTTTTTTAATTACTTTTCACTATAATTTAAATATTTACCTTTTTTTTTAATTTTTTTATATGAAATTTTCTTGCATATAATTATTTTTCAAAAAAATCTCGACCACCCAAACTATGTTTTGTAATATAAAATACAGTATATATAAATTGTGTAATAAAACTGAGTAAAAATCTCAAGTAAAATTAATCAAACTCTCTATCGTTCTAGGCTCTCTCACTCCATTTACGTCGAAAAAAAATACGGTATACATTGTTTTGTATACCGTAACTTTTCTTCCTTCTTTTCTCCCACGCGCTTTCGTCCTATTTTAATTCCCAGGCTGTTTCTTGTGTATCTCCTCCTGCTTCTTTATCTACTACTTGGACACTAGAGCTTAGAGTAACTACAGGGCGCAAACCCCACACGTTGATGCTCTCGCTACCATCAAAAAAATACAAGTCACACGTTTCTATATAGTCGTTGCCCACAAAGCGCACAACGAAAACCGCAGCGCCACCACTGAAATAGACAGTAACGCAAGACGAAGACAGCCAGTAGTTCTTATCTCTAAATATCATGTCTTTTGCTTTATCACTTGCTTCTGTACAATTTGTTTTACTATAGTTGTAATATAAGTCTAATTCTTCATAATTATCGGGTTTGCTCCATTCACTTACATCATATCCATCCTCTGCTATTGCTTCCCCTAATGTAAACCCTAGTTCTCTATTTACTTGTTCCCCATCACTATTAACGTACCATGGCACTGGTTCATATTTTAATACTTCATTTACATCTTCTACTCTTAAGTTCCTTCCTCCATATACTTCTGCACATATTGCATCTAATGCTCCTGGACCTTTTGTAAATCCTTCTTCTCCACATAGGTATATATTTTCTACTGGGTCTGCACTTACTAATGTTACTGTGCTTCCATCATTTTTTAGCACTCTCCACTTTATTTCTTCATTATATCCTATTACTTCTTCTCCTGCTTGATAATCCCCGCTTTCATCTCCATCATTAAATATCCAATTTGTTGCTTCTGCTCCTAGCTTTTCTGTTATATTATATGTCTTTCTCTCTGTCTCTGGTATACTATAATTTACATAGTCTCCTTCTTCTAATAATGCTATATCTGATGTTTTTCCTGCTCCTATTCCTAATTCTCCTAACCATTTGCTATATGGGTCTTCAGTTCTTGTTCCTAATACTATTTCTCCATTTGCTATTGCTATTAAATCTTTATATTCTTCTTTAAATTCGGGGATTATTTCTTTGATTTTGTCATATTCTGTTTCATTATATAATCCGCCTTCTCCATTTCCGGTTGCTAATTCTATTTGTTTTTCTGCATTCTTTACTGCTAATATTTCTTGATATGTTCTTATATCGCTTTTAAATACTGCTTCTTTTGCCTTTTCAATTATACCACCTTCCATAAAAGTTACAATAACTGCAGCTGTTAATATTATTAACACAATTATTGTTACGATTAAAGCAACTAGCGATATACCTGATGTTTTTTTACTATTCTTTAAATTTTTCATAATCTTTTCCTCCTTTGAATTTTAATTTTACTTTATACAATTTTATTGTATAACACTTTCAGTTTAACCTAAGCTGTTTTGTTGTGGTTTTTTCTTTTTATTTTTTTCCTCCTCTCTTCAGTTCTTTATTTTATTATTGCCAAAATATATATTTTTATATAATTTGGCAAAACAAAAGAACCTAAGACTACATTACGTTTTGTCGTAATATATTCTTAAGTTCTTTGCAAAAATTGGCATGTCAATTAAAGATGTTTTTATATTATAAACATCCCCCCCCTAGTATTTAGCACTTTCTGGCACTTTACTCTGGCTTTATTTGACAATTTTCTCACCCCTTTTCTGCTTGTAATATATCATAGGTTTTTTAAATTTTCAATGTTTTTTCATATAAAAACGCAATAAAATAAATTTATTGCGTTTTGTAAGTATTATTTAATTAAATCTACATACATAAATCTATCTAATACTTTATCTGTAATTACTTCATTTGCTATTAACATATCTAATGCATTTTTTACTTTATTACCTAATAGATATATTGGTTTATCTATATCTTGCGTTATTTCAAGTACTACAAATAATTCTTCAAATGTGCCTATATCTCCATCTAAAACAATATACATATCTGATATATTTGTAATATATTTTAGTCTATCTAATTCATTATCAAATAAATGTGTTTCATCAATATATTTATTTATATAATTTTCCCATTTATTTAAGCTTGTCGCTATATTTTTTAGACCATTTTCTTTTGTAGCCTTGCATACTGCTTCAATTGTTCCTACAGTTCCACAAGTTATGATATTTATATCTTTATTTATAAACTTTTCCTTAAAAAGATTATATACTTTTTCTTCATATTCTTTATCTGGATAACATCCCCCAAAAACTGCTATATTCAATAATATCATCCCTTTATTTTTCTATTTCTTTTAATGCTAATTCTATTTCTCCTTTTATTCTTTCTAATCCTTCTAATGTTCTACTTTCACATCTCATTGTTAAATTAGGTGATGTATTTGAAGCTCTAATTAGTCCCCAACCATCATCAAATATTATTCTGGCTCCATCAACAGCTACTATTTCATATCCTTTATTTTCAAAATATTCTCTTATTTTATCTATTTGTTCAAATTTAATAGCATCTGTTGTTTTTATCATTATTTCTGGTGTTGTATGATATTTATTAACACCTTCTAATAATTCTGATGATTTCTTATCTGTATTTGATAAAAATCTTGCAAATCTACAACCTGCATATAATCCATCATCATAACCATAATTTTCATCTGCAAAAAATACATGTCCTGACATTTCTGCAACAAAAGGCAGGCTTTCATCCATTATTGTTTGATATAAACATGCGTTACCAGTTCTATGATAAAAAGGTATGCCACCTAATTTTTCAATTTGTTCATATAATGCATATGTACATTTTACTTCTACAGGAACCTTTGCCCCTGGATATTTAGGTAATATTTCTTGAAGTAAAACCATTTGGTATTCATCACCAAACATAATATGTCCTTTATCATCAACAATACCTACTCTATCTGCATCTCCATCTAATCCTATGCCTAAATCAGCTTTTTCTTCTAATACTTTTTTTACTAAGTCTTGCATATTTTCAGGTTTTGCTGGGTCTGGATGATGATTAGGAAAACTTGAATCTAAATCACAATATAGTGGTATTACTTCACAACCAATTCCTTTTAATACTTCTTCTGCAACTAATCCACCACTTGCATTACCACAATCTACTACTACTTTTAATTTTCTATCACTTAATTTACATTTACTTACAACATCATTAATATATTCTGGAATTGGATTAACTTGTCTAATTGCACCTTTACCTGTTAAAAAAGCTCCTTTATCTATAAAAGCTCTAAACCACTGTAATTGGTCACCATACATTCTTTTTTCATCATATGAACTCATCTTAAATCCATTATATTCAGATGGATTATGACTTGCTGTAACCATTATCCCTGGTTTTACATTATATTTAGCTCTTGAATAATAATATATAGGTGTTGTAACTAATCCTATATCAATAACATTTGCTCCTGTAGATAATATTCCTTCAACTAAAGCTTTCTTTAATGCTGGTGATGATGTTCTATTATCCATACCAACAATTACATTTTTCTCACCATTATCTTGTATAAATGTTCCATATCCTTTTCCAACTAAAGTTGCAACTTCTTCTGTTAAATCATCTCCATAAATGCCTCTAATATCATAACCTCTAAAAATAAATTTATTTATCATATTTATTTCCTCCTTACGATTTTATTTCATTTACATTCTATAATATTTAGTTCATATTATCAATATTATTTTATACATTTTGTAAATCATTTTTTTGTTTTAAATCTATTACACCTGTTGTATTAAGCATTTTTTCATATTCATTAATTATTTCACCAATATTTTTATTTTCATTTATATTATAACAACTTACTATATTTATTAATTCATTCTCTTCATTAAATATTTCTCTAACCTTATTTTCCATATTAGATATAAAGTTATTATCTCCTTTTATTATAACTGTAACCCTTTTGTCATGTGCTATTAAATTAATCTTTATATTATCTAAATAATCTACCTTTTCCTTTAATTCTTTATTATTTATCCTTCTTTTTATATCTCTAATACTCTTTTTCATATTATCCTGAGATAATACTATTACTTTAGTTCCGTTCTCAATTTCCTTTTTTAAATATCCAGATAGTGTAACAAGCAAATGCTCGTCACTAATATACAAATTACATATTCTTTCCATCATATCCCCCTAAAAGTTTTGGTATGGTAAATTATACCATATTAATTTCATTAGTCAATATAATTAGGAATATTTTTCTAATTTTTGGAAATTTATATGTAACTTTTTGTTTAAAATTTAACATATGCGTCAATAATTAACTTAGGTGATTAAATGAAAAAAATATTTTTAATTATATTAACTATTTTTTTTAGCATAATAGCAACAAGTATATCTTATGCTGAAAAAACTTATACTGAAATAAAAGATACTGTATTTAGATTACATATTATTGCAAATAGTGATAGTGAATATGACCAACAACTAAAATTAGAAGTTAGAGATAATATTTTGCAATATCTTTCTAATAAAAATTTTAAATCTAAAAAAGAAACAATAGAATATATATGTTCCCATTTAGAAGAGATAAATAATATTGTATCTAATACACTTAATGAAAATAATTGCATATATTCTTTTTCAACTGAAATAACTAATTCATATTTTCCTACAAAACACTATTCAAACATCTCACTCCCAGCTGGTGAATATGACTGTTTAAAAATTAATTTGAATAATGCTAAAGGACAAAATTGGTGGTGTATCCTTTATCCTAATTTATGCTCTACTAATGTTACTATATCAAATAATTCTAACATTTTACTTGAAAAATCAATTACTTCTGAAACATATAATATAATTACAAATGAAGTAACATATAAGTTTAAAATAGTAGAATTAATTCAATCTTTGAAAAACAAAGTCAAATTGTAGACAAATATGTAAAAATGTGATATATATTAGTTGATAATATATATGGAGGTAATTATGGAGAAATTAGTAATACATGGTGGAACAAGATTAGTTGGGCAGGTGCAAATAAGTGGTGCTAAAAATGCTGCTGTTGCAATAATTCCAGCTGCTTTATTAATAGATGGAGAATGTATAATAGATAATTTACCAAATATAAGTGATGTAAAACTATATTGTGAAATTTTAAAATCATTAGGTGCAAAAGTTGAATTCTTAACACCTAATTGTGTAAAAATAGATTCAAGTAATATAACTTCTACTATAGCACCATCTGAAATAACAAGAAAATTTAGAGCGTCATATTATGTTTTAGGTGCCTTACTTAGTAGATTTAAAAGTGCACAAGTAAGTTTTCCTGGTGGTTGTGACTTGGGTACAAGACCAATTGACCAACACATTAAAGGATTTGAAACACTTGGGGCACAAGTTGAAATAAATGGTGGAAATATAAAAGTATTTGCAGATAAATTAACTGGAGATTCAATATATATGGATATAGTTAGTGTTGGAGCTACTATGAATATTATGTTAGCTGCAGTTTTGGCTGAAGGTGTTACCACAATAGAAAACGCAGCAAAAGAACCTCATATTGTTGATTTAGCAAACTTTTTAAATACTATGGGCGCAAACATAAAAGGTGCTGGTACAGATACAATTAAAATAACTGGTGTTGAAAAACTAACTGGTGGAAAAATGTATTCTGTTGTTCCAGATCAAATAGAAGCAGGCACATTTTTAATGGCTGCTGTTGCAACAAAAGGAGATATTACTATTAAGAATTGTATTACTGCACACTTAGCTTCAATTACTGCAAAATTAGAAGAAATGGGTGTAGAAATAACAGACAATATAGATGAAATGAGAATCAGATATGTAGGCGATACTTCTGCAGTAAATATAAAAACCTTACCATATCCTGGTTTTCCAACAGACATGCAACCACAAACTGCTGTTGCTTTATGTCTATGTAAAGGTAGAAGTATAATTAATGAAAGTATTTGGTCTTCAAGATTCCAATATGCTTTTGAACTAAATAAAATGGGTGCTAATATATCTATTCAAGATAAAATGGCTATAATTGAAGGTGTTGATGAATTAAAAGGTGCACCAGTTTATGCAACTGATTTAAGAGCAGGTGCTGCATTAATTATTGCTGGATGTAGTGCAAAAGGAACAACTGAGATATTTAATATAGAACACATAGATAGAGGCTATGAAAATATTGAAGAAAAATTTAAAGCTTTAGGTGCAAATATTGAAAGAGTAGAATATGAGGAAAAATAGCCATGTTTAATTTTTATAGTTTAAGTAGCAGTAGTTCTGGTAACTGCTTATTAGTTCGTTCAGATAATACCAACATATTAATAGATGTTGGTATTAGTATGAAAAAAATAAATATAGAACTTGAAAAAATTGATTTATCCTTAAAAGATATTAACGCAATCCTTATAACACATGAACACATAGATCATTGTAAATCACTTTGTACAATAAATAGAAAATATAATATTCCTATTTACACTAATAGTGATACTTGGTATGCATTAAGTAATATTTATGATACTATTAATGAAGATAGTAAAAACTTTATATCTTTTGGTAAAGATTTTATAATAGGAGATTTATGTATTAATGCTTTTTCGACATCTCATGACTGTGCAAATTCTTGTGGATATTCAATTTTTAAAGATAATAAAAAAATATGTATAGCAACAGATATGGGATATATTGATGACAATGTTTTTAACTGCTTATCTAATAGTAATTTTACTTTTATTGAATCAAACTATGATACTAATATGTTAGATGTAGGAAATTATCCATATAGCTTAAAAAAAAGAATTTCTAGTAATATAGGACATCTATCTAACACACAATGTTCAAATGCAATAGCTAAATTATATAAAACAAATTCAAATAATTTTATGTTGGGACATTTAAGTAGAGAAAATAATTTTCCTGAACTAGCTTTGCAAACAGTTTATGATGTGTTGCAAGCTGAGCATATTGATTTAAATAATATTACTATTAATATTGCGGAAAAAGATTGTTTATCTAATATTATAACTTTGGAGAATTAGTATGAATATAAAAATAATATGTATTGGTAAAATAAAAGAAAATTTTTTAGTTGATGGAATTAAAGAATATTCTAAAAGAATATCTAAATATTGTAAATTGGATATTATTGAAATAAATGATAAAAAAATACCAGATAATCCAAATCAAGCAGAAATTGAACAAATAAAGCTTCAAGAGGCTAATGAAATATTAAAACATATTTCTTCAAAAGATTATACAATATCTCTTGATTTAAAAGGTAATTTTTTAACATCTGAGGAACTAGCAAAAAAGACATCAGATATATACATAAATGGATATAATACAATTACATATATAATTGGAGGAAGTTTAGGTCTTCATAAAACAGTTTTAGAAAAATGTAATTACTCAATTTCATTTTCTAAAATGACCTTTCCTCATCAATTATTTAGATTAATATTATTAGAACAAATTTATCGTTCATTTAAAATTAATAATAATGAAACATATCATAAATAATTATATAAGCAGCCATTTGGTTGCTTATATTTTTGATATTCCATATTTTATAACTCTCATTGGAACTAATTCATTTTTTGTTTTAGTATTTAAACTTTTTTCTTTAAATACAGACAAAGTTAAATCATACCAATATGTAATAGAAAGCTCAACCGCTTCTCCATATTCTTTCTTAGTTTGCGTAGCACTTATTTCTATATTATTTGTATTAAATCCTTGATTCTTTAAATCCTTTATTAAATTATCTTTATCATTTTCATTTAAATAGCCATATTCTTCTATAATAAACATATATCTTAATGAAGTAGATAATAGTTTTTCATACATAATATATGGTTTTAACATATTTACTAAAAAAGTAAATAATGTAACAAGTGCTATTGTTGAAAAAGCAATTAACAGAGGCATTGTTATAACAGAATTACCTTTTTTATTTAAAAATAGATTTTTCATTTTTCCTCCTATTTACCCACTATATTCTTTTATACTAATATCATTATGTACTTTAAATATAATTCCTTTTTTAAATAAAAATGAAAAAATTATAGGTCTATATTTAATATTAGTAACAACATGAATTGTGTTATTATTAATTTCTTTACTAGTTATACTATCTATGTCATTTTTTTCATATATTTCATATTCTAATATCTCTATTTTAGATATGTTCTTATTTCCATTTTCTAAACTTTCATTTAATTGATATTGTTTTATTAAAGCTTTTTTAAATTCACTTAAATATTCATTTTTATCGTATTCATAAATACCATAACTTCCTTTTAAGTTATTTACAGACATAATAGCATTTTTATTTAAATTATATAAATTAAGTTTATAATCATATACAACAATATACACATTAATTAGTAAAACAGTTGCTGAAAAAAATAATAATAATATAATCATAAAAACAATTACTATCATAATTATATAAATTGATACATCGCCTTTTTTCATATGTTACCTCTATATTACTCATTAATTATATATGGAGTAATATCTCTATTATATAGATTTTTCCAATTTTCAAAAACATCAAATTTAATTTGTATACTTTGTTTTTTTTCAATTACATTATCTTCTTCATTCTTAACATATACATCTAAATTTATTAAATATGGTTCTCCTATTCTTGTCATTAATAACTTTTTATCTATATTACTATTCCCTGTTATTTCTCTTATACTATTCCATGAATGAAGTGTTTGCTTTGTTTGATATGGTATTAAATATTCAAATAAGTACTGGTTTTCATTTACTTTTACAAGTTCATATTTTTCTTTTGAATAAAAATCATAATATTCATCTAAAGTTGCCCATCTAGTTTTTTTATTATTTTTAATAATATTATCCCATTCAAATATTTTAGTATTATTATCTAAAGTTTTTATTGAATTGTCTCCTAAAATTTGCATTTCTATTTTTTCTACCTCTTGTTTTGTTTTTATTTCTATTCCTAAATTTTGTCCAGCAGAAATAAATCCTTCACTATTTACCAACTTCGTAGAATTTGTCTTGTTTAAAGAATTAAATACTTTATTATTATTCTCCATCTTAACTATGCTAAGCCTTATATCTTCAATATAATCATTATTAATACTACTTGTATCTTTTTCATTATCTAAATTATTTTTATTATCATCATTTTGACTACTTTCTTCCTCTTCTATATAAGTTTCATCTATATCTGGATATAGATATTCAGGTAATTCATATTCTTTTTCATTTAACATTACATATGAATTTCTAACTGATGGAAGAATATATAAATAATCAGATAAAATTAGTGGATGTATACTAAGTGGTACATTTATTTCATGTTTTGCATATAAAGGAATATCTGTTGAAAAATCAGTAAAAACTTTTACTCTTGCTTTTATATTTACATTTACAGTAGTTGCCTGTGTAAATCTTTCATGAAAATATCTTCCTTCATAATCTGTTCTATATACCTTTACTTTACATGTTCCACTAGAATGTAAATTATCGGTAATATTAATTTGATTTGTCAAAATATCTTTAACATATATCTCTAATACAATTTTCTTTATATGTTCTTTTTTAGCATATTCTCCTAAATTTCCAATTCCTATACTATATTTTATTGGAAGATATATATAATCCTGTACAGGACTTATGTATTCATTTCTTCCATTATAAGTTAATTGTGTTACAGCTCTAGCGTTTGGAGCTAAAGGATCTATATATAATAATTCTTCATTAATATTTTTGTCCTCATCTATTGTATTCACTTTTATAACTCCTTGGTTTTGCCATGTAGGAAAACTTTCAACTTCAAAATTACCTATTCCAATTTTATTTGGAGTAATATTATATTTAACTCCATTATATATTAAATTTTGATTTAACAAATACTCTTTTACATCTTCAAACTTATATTTTGTATTATCAAAATATGTATCTTCATTTATTTTTAAATATTCCCATTTTAAAGGTGATATTATGGTTTCTTTTTCATTATCTTTTTTATAATAATTATTTACTACAACTTCACCTATTACATTATACCCTAAAAGTTTATATTCACCGTTCTCTCCATTTTTTATCCATTTTCCGTTTTCTAGACTTGTCCATTCTTGATTATTATTAGATAATAACTCTTCTGGACTACCATAAACTATCTTTTTATATTTATAGTATATTTCTTCATTAATTTCATAACCTAAATTATTATATTTTTTAACTTGCATTGTATTTATTATTTTATTAAATTCATTAGATATAGCATATGTATAACTATTTATCATTATTAAAAACACAAATGCTATAATACTTTTTATATATTTATGTTTCATATATTTAAATCCTCCTTTAATATTAATATAGGTGCAACTAGGGGATTTATTGCACCTATATTTTGATATGCTAATTATAAATATATATATAATAAGTTATCTTTCTTTTCTAATAAATAATTGCTTTGCTTTATATATTCTTTATAATTCTCTTTGTTCATAATAAAATTCAAAATCTCTTCTATTTCTTCATTATTTAAATAAATCTCTAAAACTTTCTTTAGCTTTTCTACATAATATTTACTTTGCAAATTATTACGAACTTCATATAATTCTTTCCATAATCTATATATAGATATTTTTGTTTTAAAACTATATTCTTCTTTTATCTTTTCTTTATTAAATATATCTATTTCAATAATTTGGTCTTGATTTAATATATATCCAAGTGTATCTCCATATTTAATATTAATACACTGGTTTTGTTTATCATATGTATTTAAAACATAATTTTTCTTATTTAAAAGTATTAACAAAATTCTATTTAATTCATCATTTTGTATCTGTGCATATTTTTTATTATTTTTGTAAAAAATCACTTTATCTTTTGTTATAAAATACTCAGTTTCGTAAACATTTTCATTATTGGTAAAATAATTAGTAAAATGACTTATATTTTTATTAAAAAATATATCTTCCTTTATATTTTCATTATATATTCTTTTGCTTATATAATCTGTTGTTCGATTTAATAAAACTGTTACTTCAGCTCTTGTAATATTATCATTAAGTTTTAATGTATTATCTGGATATCCAGTTATAATATGATTATTATATAAAAATAATATTTCATTATCATTATTGTCTATATCTTTTAATTGACACTCTTTTTCCTTTATATTTTCAATAATCATATCACCTAAATTATTTTGTATATATTTATACAAAATTTTAAAAACATCTTTTCTTTTTATTAAAGTTTCATAGTTATAATCTAGATCATTATTTATCAAACTATTTTGTTTCGCATAATTTATATAAGTTTCATCCCATTTTTCTATATCATTATATATACTATTATCCATAACTTTTACAATTATTTTTATAAATTCATTATATTTAATATTATTATCTGGTCTAAAACTATTATCTTCATATCCATTAATATATTCATTTTGTATACATCTATTAATATCTTCAAATGCCCAATGATATTTAATATCTTTAATTTGTGCATATGTAATTATTTGAAATATAAACATAAATATAATTATTAATAGGCTACATTTTTTCATATATATCACTCTCTACTTTTTTTATACTATTAATTAATCTTTCAGTTATTACTTCTGTAGGAATAGTAGTTAGCATTACGTCAATTGGATTATAATAATTTGTTATATTCCATAAAAATTTATTATTATAATTTTCAATAAAAATAATCACATTTTTACTAAAATTTTTAAATAATATTTTTTCTTCCAATTCTTCATTTGCTAAGTTTAAAAACATAATATATAAATCATATTCTTTTTTATTTTTTTGAAAATTCTTTGTATATTTTATATTAATATTATCTATCTTATCTATAACAGTAGTGCAAATATCTTTTATAGCTTCATTTTCTAAAATAAGTGTATTAATCATATAACCGATATAGAAAAATCTGCTATATCTTTTATTGAATTAATATATGTAGCTTGTTCTCGGGTTACTTCAAGAACTATACTTGATAAATTATTTTTAGTTACTTCATCATCATATAGTAAAGAATAAGTTGAAAATTTTTCAAGATATAAAAAAGTAATTTGATTTACTTTTTCAGATTTAAATTCTACCTTTCTTAATTTATGTATATTATTAGGTATATATGTTGTATTTACTGTTATATATAGATTTATATAATTATTATCATTTAAAACTTTTCCTATTTTTTTATCATAATTATCAATATTAATTAAAACTACCTCTTTTTCATTTTTATTTATATATTCTTGCTTTTGTTCTTTATTTATTAATATATCATTAGTTAAAATAATACCTTTTTGAAGTTGTTTTATAGAAATCATATTATTTAAAATAGACTCATCAGTAATATATGAATATTTATTAATATCTTTATTAGATACATAAAATATATCATACATATCTTTTGTTATTTGAGTATATGGTTCTAAATTTGTATTTAAAACATAAACTATTCCTAATTCATTTTTATTAATAATAACTTTTTGAATATTTATTAAGCTTACAAATAAAATAATTGATAACACAAATGATAATATAAGTATTCCATATTTTTTCATATTATTCTACTGCTTGTACATCTGCAAATATGGTAGAACTGTTATTATCAAACCATGTTTGTATATCATCAAACATTCCATTTAATAATTCACCAATATTTTGATAAAATACTGTAGCTATAAGAACTAAAAATATTGCGGATATCATTAATACTTGTACAACTTCTGAACCTCTTTTATAATTTATTTTCTTTTTTTTTATTTTCATTATTCCTCCTTAATAAAATATATTATTAAATCCACTTTTAAAAGAATTTAATATAGGATAAAAAACAATTAAACTAATATTTATAAGTGTTATAGCGATACCACCTGTTATTAATAACACTTTATTTTTAGTATTTTGTTTTATTTTTTCCAAATACTTTTCTGTTAAAATATTTGATAAATTTTCAAAAATCATTAAATTTTCACCTAATGTAATTTGTTCTACTAAGCCATTACAAAACATTTCGATTTCTGGTAAATTAATTTTTTCATTTATTTCCTTTATTGCCATATGAATGTTATATCCTGTATATTCATACACATTACTCATATTTATAAAAGACTTTTTTAAGAGTTTATTCTTGCAATTCTTAGCTGCATTTTTAAGAATTTTATCAATTGCTATATTAGACGCCATTTGCAAATAAATAGTATCTATTATATTTAGTAAATCTTCCATTATCTCATTATTTTGATTTTTTACATGTAACCAAATCAATATATCAACTAATGATTGTGCAAATATTGCAATTAATATAGCTATAAAAAATGAATTAAAATTTAATATTGAATTAATTAGAAAAAATACAAGTAATGTACCTTTTATTAGAATATACTTTAATAAATTTAATTTATATGGATTTCCAAGCTTATATAATTTTATTTCAATTTTCTTTAATATTGGTATTTTATATAGAATTTTAATTAGATTAGAATTTTTACTTCGTTTAATTGAATTAATATTAGAATATTCATTAATATATTTCTTTTTTATTTTAGAAAACTTTATTAATTTTAAACATTCATAAACAAATATGAAAATTGTTATTAATAAAACAAATTTTATTTAACCTCCTCCTTTCTTCCAAATTTTGGTGGTGTAATAAATATATATTCTTTTCCATAATTTGTCAATAGTATTTTTAAAAATATTTTAAAATGTTTTTTTAGATATCAAATGTTGTCAAATAAAGAGTTTTTTTAGTACAAAAAAGACAAATAAGAATTACTCTCATTTGTCTCCCTTTACCTTTAGATTTGACTAAATACTTCTCCTAAATTTGCATTAATAACCAAACTAGCTCTATCATCATAAAAAGTTTCTTGTTTATTTATTAAAACAATATTTTTTCCTTTAAAATGAAATATCAAACTACTTGCAGGAGCAACTGTTAAAGAAGTTCCTGCAACAATCATCAAATCAGATTCTTCTATCATAGCAATAGCTTTGTTTACAGTAACCGTATTTAACATTTCCTCATATAAAACAACATCTGGTCTCACAACTTCTCCACAACTACATCTTGGAACTCCATCACTTTTAAAAATATATTCCGCACTATATTCTTTTTTACATTTCATACAATAATTTCTATATATACTTCCATGTAATTCAAAAACATTTACCGAACCTGCTTTTTGATGCAAACCATCAATATTTTGTGTTATAACAGCTTTTAATTTTCCTTCCTCTTCAAGCTTAGCTAATTTTATATGAGTAATATTAGGCTTATAACTTAAAACATTCATTTTCTCTTTATAAAATCTATAAAACTCTTCTTTATTTTCTATAAAAAAAGAATGACTTAATATTTGTTCAGGTGGAAATATATATTTTTGATTATATAGTCCATCTTTACTCCTAAAATCAGGTATACCGCTTTCTGTAGATACTCCTGCTCCTCCAAAAAATACTATATTGTTACTCTCATCTATCAACTTTTTTAATTTCTCTATTTTTTCTTTCATTATTATTTTCCCCCTAAAAAAATTTTTTAGATTTAATAATATATAATATTTCATACATATTATATCAATTAAAATTCACTTTGTCTATTAAGAATAAATTAAAATATGAGATATATAAATTATATACCTCATATTTTATATTAATTCTCCTTATCCATTTCTTTTTTTACCATTTTTAAATCTTTATAAAACGAAATTTTTTTACTATCATCTCTAAGCAATGCTGCTGGATGAAATGTAGGAATATATTTAATTCCCTTTTTCTCTATCCATTTCCCTCTTGCTGAAGTTATTGTATATTCTTTCCCTAATATACTTGTTAATGCAACACTTCCTAATAATACAATGATTTCTGGTTTTACTAAAATAACCTGATTTCTCAAATAATCCAAACATTCTTTTATCTCTTTTTCATATGGATTTCTATTTTTAGGTGGTCTGCATTTTACAATATTAGCAATATACACTTCTTTTCTGTCTATTCCTATTGCTTTAAAAGCATCATTCATTAATTGACCTGCTTTTCCTACAAAAGGTAAACCTTGCTCATCTTCATCTGCTCCAGGACCTTCACCAATAAACATCACTTTAGCATTTATATTACCATCACCCAATACGACATTTTTTCTTTCTTTGCATAAATCACATTTTTTGCAATTTTTTACACATTCATCTAATTCTAGCCAATTGTCATACATAAAATTACCTCTTCTTTCATTTTAGTATAACAATTATACACTAAAATAGTATATTTTTCAATTATGTTTACTTAATAAAATCTATATTTCCAATTTCTAACCCATTAATAGCATTTCTAATTTTATTTTTAACTTCAAAACCAGTAGTATTATCTTGTATATATGATACTATTTTCATTTGGTTATCATAAGATAATTTTGAATAATAATCCATTGCATCTTTATTCATAGCTAATGACATACCAAATCCAACTGGTAACTCTATCTTTCCATTTTCCATAATATCACCCTAATATATTATTACCAAAAAATACAACATAAATACTAAAAATCTCATATACTAATGCATATGAGATTTTCACATAATTATTATTAAAATTCACAATTTTTTGGTGTTCTTGGGAATGGAATTACATCACGAATATTTTGCATTCCAGTTAAATACATTAACATTCTTTCAAATCCTAAACCATATCCAGAATGAACAGCACTACCATATCTTCTTAAATCTAAATACCAAGAATAGTCTTCTTCTTTTAAACCTAATTCCTTAATTCTTTCTAGTAGTTTATCATAATTTTCTTCTCTTTGACTTCCACCAATAATTTCACCAATACCAGGTGCTAATAAATCCATTGCTGCAACTGTCTTACCATCATCATTTTGTTTCATATAAAATGCTTTTATTTCTTTTGGATAATCAGTTACAAATACAGGTTTTCCAAATAATTTCTCACAAATATATCTTTCATGTTCTGTTTGAATATCTGTTCCCCAATGAACTGGAAATTCAAATTCATCATTATGTTTTTCTAGTTCAGCAATTGCTTCTGTATAAGTAATTCTACCAAATTCAGAATTTACAATATTATTTAATCTGTCTAATAACCCAGGACAAATAAATTTATCGAAAAACTCCATTTCTTCTGGTGCATTTTCTAATACATATGAAATAATATATTTAATCATATTTTCAGCAACTTCCATGTCTTTAGTTAAATCAGCGAAACACATTTCTGGTTCTATCATCCAAAATTCAGAAGCATGTTTCACAGTATTTGAATTTTCAGCTCTAAATGTTGGTCCAAAAGTGTAAACGTTTTTAAAAGCAAATGCATATGTTTCAACATTTAATTGACCACTAACTGTCAAATGTGCTTTTTTACCAAAAAAATCTTGTGTATAATCTATTTCACCTTTATCATTTTTAGGTAAATCGTTAACATCTAATGTAGTTACATTAAACATTTCTCCTGCACCTTCTGCATCACTACTTGTAATTATTGGTGTATGCACATATACAAAACCTTGTTCTTGAAAAAATTTATGAATTGCATATGAAAGTAAACTTCTTACTCTGAAAACTGCATTAAAAGTATTTGTTCTTGGTCTTAAGTGTGATATAGTTCTTAAATATTCAAATGTATGTCTCTTTTTTTGCAAAGGATACTCTAATGATGCATTATTAAATATTTCAATTTGTTTTGCTTTAATTTCAAAAGGTTGTTTAGCACCTTCTGTTATTACTAGCATGCCAATTACTGTTATAGTTGAACTTAGTGGTAATTTACAAATATCATTAAAATTAGATAATGTATTATCAAATACTACTTGTATATTTTTGAAAAAAGAACCATCATTTATTTCAAGAAAACCGAAAGTCTTTGAATCCCTAACAGTTTTTACCCATCCTTCAATTTTTATTTCTTTATTTTCATATTCCTTTGTGTTTAAATATATTTTCTTTATATCCATTATATCCCTTCTTTCTACTGTTACATTTTAATATATTTTTAACAATTATTCAATAGATATACAATAATATAACTATTATTTTTGACATATTTAGTTAAATATTATATAATAAATAAAATTTTAAATTTATATTTCTATTATTTTTATTTTGAAAGGATGTCTATTATGATTTATGCAAGTAGAAAAGCAACACAAAAAGCTATAAGGACTATTATAACTAAAGAATGTCCAAAGACCTCTTCAACTAGGAACAACTCATTTTGTACTTCATTAGAATGTAGTCCATTACCTAAAAGATCCGGAAAAGAAGGAATTTTTGCTAAGGCATTTAAAAATGCAAATGGAGCTGAGCTTATTTATAAGTAATTAATAAAACCATACTTTTAAATTGGAAGTATGGTTTTATTATATTGCAAGTTGACATAATATATTAAGGTGTGATATAATGAAATTGGCAGTGTTTATACTGTACTATTTTAGCTAAATTTTTTAGCGAAAGGATGAATATAATGAGAAATGAAAGAATCAATGTAGCTGTTTTCAAAAGTGGCAAATACTATAAAGGAGAATTGATTCGGGATAGACTTTATGTAAATCCTACAATTCCCTCCTTTATGTATTATGAAAAGAGGTATTGTAACTTAACAGCCGAAAAACTGGAGGAAATCAAAAACCTCATCCCTAATTTAGGCTATATCGAGGAAGAAGACAAATTCATCGTATTCGATACAACTAAAGAAGAATATGATGAAATTACTCTCCCCCTCTATGTAGATACTGGTGTTCCTAAATACACTCAGAAGGATTATACCTTTAAATTTCCTACTGAAGCTGCTAGGGAAGCATCAAAAATAATCGGGAAAAAAGTTTTTGACGAACTCTACCGCATAAATCACAAAGCAGAGTATGATAAGCTTACAACTCTCCTCAAGAAAGGAAATGGTATCGCATATATCGATACAGATGAATTTCCAAACTTTTTGATTCTCAAAGACCATATTGAGGATTGCAAAGTTCTTCATGATTTTACGGCAAAGAAGAAAATAATTGGAACAAAAGCAAAGGAAGAAGTTATCACTTTGCGAGTTCCTGAAGAATATATTCCCTTTGCAATTGGTCGCGGTGGAAGTAATGTTAAGTATATGGCTAATGAAATCGGCGCCAAGTACATTAAAGTCGAATCTCTTTAAAAGAAAAACCGGGAAATCCCGGTTTTTTTCTTTTTTATACAAAAAAAATAGTACTAACAAAGTTAATACTATTTGCCAAACCATTAAATATATGGCGGAGAAGGAGGGATTCGAACCCTCGCTACCATTGCTGATACTAACGGTTTAGCAAACCGTCCCCTTCAACCTACTTGGGTACTTCTCCATAATAATAAAAATGGCGGAGAGGGTGAGATTCGAACTCACGGTAGACTCATCACCTACGCCGGTTTTCAAGACCGGTGCCTTAAACCAACTCGACCACCTCTCCACTGGACAGTTAATAATATACCATCTTTTTAGCTTATTGTCAATAGAAATTTAATAATTTCTATTAAAAATGCTATCAAATTTTATATATACTATTTTTTACTTTTTATGAGATTTTATACAAAAAACAAGGTATGAGAAAAATCTCATACCTTTTAAAATATTGCTATTTTATATATTATTCATCGATTGATGAAACGATACCAGCACCAACTGTTCTTCCACCTTCACGAATAGCGAATCTTAATCCTTCTTCGATAGCGATTGGAGTAATTAAGTCGATAGCCATAGTTACGTTATCACCAGGCATAACCATTTCAGTTCCAGCTGGTAATTCGATTATACCAGTAACGTCTGTAGTTCTGAAATAGAATTGTGGTCTGTAACCTTTGAAGAATGGAGTATGTCTTCCACCTTCTTCTTTTTTAAGTACATAAACTTCACCTTTGAATTTAGTGTGTGGTTTAATTGTACCTGGTTTTGCAAGAACTTGACCTCTTTCGATTTCAGTTCTTTGAATACCTCTTAATAATACACCTATATTGTCACCAGCTTGAGCTTGTTCTAATAATTTTCTGAACATTTCAACACCTGTAACAACAGTTTTCTTAGTTTCAGAAATACCAACGATTTCAACTTCTTCAGAAACTTTGATAACACCTCTTTCAACTCTACCTGTTGCAACTGTTCCTCTACCTGTGATAGAGAAAACGTCTTCAACTGGCATTAAGAATGGTTGATCAACAGCTCTTTCTGGAGTTGGGATGTATTCGTCAACTTTAGCCATTAATTCATTTATGCAAGCATATTCAGCTGCATTTGGATCAGTTGAAGTTGATTCAACAACTTTTAAAGCAGATCCTCTTATAATTGGAGTATCATCTCCTGGGAATTCGTATTCATTTAATAAGTCTCTAACTTCCATTTCAACTAATTCGATTAGTTCTGGGTCATCAACCATATCACATTTGTTTAAGAATACTACGATGTATGGAACACCAACTTGTCTAGCAAGTAAGATGTGTTCTCTAGTTTGTGGCATTGGGCCATCTGCTGCAGATACAACTAATATTGCACCATCCATTTGAGCAGCACCAGTGATCATGTTTTTAACATAGTCAGCATGTCCTGGGCAGTCAACGTGTGCATAGTGTCTTGTTTCAGTTTCGTATTCAACGTGAGCTGTAGAGATTGTAATACCTCTTTCTCTTTCTTCTGGTGCTTTATCGATTTGATCATAAGCACTAAATTGAGCTTTACCGTGTAACGCTTGTACTTTAGTAATAGCTGCTGTTAAAGTAGTTTTACCATGGTCAACGTGACCAATAGTACCAATGTTTGCATGTGGTTTGTTTCTAACAAAAGTTTCTTTTGCCATTATAAATTCCTCCTTATATTAAATTTTTATAAAAAATTATAAACTTAAATTGGTGCGTAATACTATTACGCGTAACTATTGTACAATATTTATAAATATTTTGCAATAGTTTTTAGTAATTATTCAGATTTTTTTCTAGAAGATACTATAGATTCTAATACTGATTTTGGAACTTCTTCATTATGACTTGGTTCCATAGAGTATGTTCCTCTACCTTGTGTTCTAGATCTTAAATCTGTTGCATAACCAAACATTTCAGATAATGGAATAAATGCATGTATGATTTTAGCACCATTGCTATCTTCCATACCTTCTAATCTTCCTCTTCTTGAGTTAACGTCACCTATAACATCACCCATATATTCTTCTGGAACTGTTATATCAACTTTCATGATTGGTTCTAATAATACTGAACCTGCTAATCTACAAGCTTCTTTAAATGCCATAGATCCAGCAATTTTGAATGCCATTTCTGATGAGTCAACTTCATGGTATGATCCATCAAATAATGTAGCTTTTACATCAACAACTGGATATCCAGCTAAGATACCTGTATTAGTAGCTTCTCTAATACCATCTTCTGTTGGTTTAATATATTCTTTTGGAACTGATCCACCAACGATTTTACTTTCGAATTGGATACCTGTTCCTGGTTCAGTTGGTTCAAGAGTAATCCATACATGACCGTATTGACCTCTACCACCTGATTGTCTAACGAATTTAGCTTCAGCTTCAACTTTCTTTCTAATAGTTTCTTTGTATGCAACTTGTGGTGCACCAACATTAGCTTCAACTTTAAATTCTCTTAATAATCTATCAACAATTATATCTAAGTGTAATTCACCCATACCAGAAATAATTGTTTGACCAGTTTCTTGATCTGTATAAGTTTTAAATGTAGGATCTTCTTCAGCTAATTTTGCTAATGCAATACCCATTTTTTCTTGACCATCTCTTGATTTTGGTTCAATAGCTATAGAAATAACTGGTTCTGGGAATTCCATTGATTCAAGTATAATTGGATTATTTATATCACATAATGTATCACCAGTTGTAACTTCTTTTAGTCCAACTGCTGCTGCAATATCACCAGAATATACTTTTTCAATATCTTCTCTGTGATTAGCATGCATTTGAAGAATTCTTCCTATTCTTTCTTTTTTACCTTTGTTTGCATTTAATACAGTTGATCCAGAATCTAATGTTCCTGAATATACTCTAAAGAAACATAATTTTCCAACAAATGGATCTGTTGCTATTTTAAATGCTAAAGCTGCAAATGGTTCATCGTCAGATGTTTTTCTTTCCATTTGTACTTCTTTATCATCAACTGCAACACCTTTAATGTTTTCAACATCTAATGGTGATGGCATATATTCAACTATAGCGTCAAGTAATTCTTGAACACCTTTGTTTTTATATGAAGAACCACAACACATTGGAATCATTTTAACATTAATAGTACCAGTTCTGATACCTTTTTTGATTTCTTCAACAGTTAATTCTTCCCCTTCAAGATATTTCATCATTAATTCTTCATCTTGTTCAGCTACTGCTTCAACTAATTTAGTTCTATATTCTTCAGCTTTAGCTTTCATATCATCAGGAACATCTGTTACTGTAATATCTTTTCCTAAATCATCATTATGAATATAAGCTTTCATAGTTATTAAATCGATAACACCTTGAAAGTTATCTTCTGCACCTATTGGTAATTGAATTGGAACAGCATTTGCTCCTAATCTAGTTCTTACCATGTTTTCGCAGTTATAAAAATCAGCACCTACTAAGTCCATTTTGTTAACAAATATCATTCTTGGTACTTTGTATTTATCAGCTTGTCTCCAAACTGTTTCTGATTGTGGTTGAACACCACCTTTTGCACATAATACTGTTACAGAACCATCTAATACTCTTAAAGATCTTTCAACTTCAACAGTGAAATCAACGTGTCCTGGAGTATCGATAATGTTAATTCTATTATCTTTCCATTGACAAGTTGTTGCAGCTGATGTAATTGTTATACCTCTTTCTTGTTCTTGTTCCATCCAGTCCATAGTAGCAGCACCTTCGTGAGTTTCTCCTATTTTATGAACTTTACCTGTATAGAAAAGAATTCTTTCAGTAGTAGTTGTTTTACCTGCATCTATATGCGCCATTATTCCTATATTTCTTGTTCTTTCTAATGGAAACTGTCTAGCCACAGTTAGTCCTCCTCTCTAAATGTAATTTATAAATTTTACCATCTGTAATGTGCAAACGCTTTATTAGCTTCTGCCATTCTATGCATATCTTCTTTCTTCTTGAATGCTCCACCTGTTTGGTTTATAGCGTCAATTATTTCAGCTGCTAGTCTTTCTTTCATAGTTTTTTCTCCTCTTTGTCTAGCATATAAAACTAACCAACGTAAACCTAAAGTTTGTCTTCTTTCAGGTCTGATTTCAATTGGAACTTGATATGTCGCACCACCAACTCTTCTTGCTTTTACTTCTAATACTGGCATTATGTTATTTAATGCAGCTTCAAAAGCATCGATTGGATCTCTACCAGTTTTTTCTTTAACTATATCAAATGCATCATAACAAATTCTTTGTGCAACACCTTTTTTACCATCTAACATTATGTTATTGATTAATTTAGTTACAACTTTGTTATTATACATTGGATCTGGTAATACTTCTCTTTTTGCTATATATCCTTTTCTTGGCACTTTTCTTCCCTCCTTAAAAATTAATTATTTCATAGGTACTCAAAGACTTTTTCTTTGTCAGTGCTATCTATACTTTCATATAATCCAGCACTCTTAAAAAAATACTATTATTTAGGTCTTTTTGCTCCATATTTTGATCTTGCTTGTTTTCTGTTTTGAACACCTGCTGTATCTAGTGTTCCTCTTATGATGTGATATCTACAACCTGGTAAATCTTTTACCCTACCACCTCTTATTAAAACAACACTGTGTTCTTGTAAGTTGTGTCCTACACCAGGAATGTATGCTGTAACTTCCATTGAGTTTGTTAATCTAACTCTGGCAACTTTTCTTAAAGCTGAGTTTGGTTTCTTAGGAGTTACTGTTTTAACAACTGTACATACACCTCTTTTTTGTGGTCCACCTGCATTTGTAGTTCTTTTTCTTTTTGTATCATATCCTTTTAATAATGCTGGGGCTTTTGCTTTTTTAACTGTAGCTTTTCTTCCTTTTCTTACTAATTGGTTAACTGTTGGCATTTACTCACCTCCCTTCAATATTGTAGCTGCTGCTACTTTAACTTGAACTTTAAACATATTACCTAATTTTTTCATAGATTCAATATATTTAATTTCAATATTCATGTTTTTACACATTTGTTCTAATTCTTGAATTACTATTTTATCAGCATCTTCTGCAATATATACACATTTAGCATTATTCTTTTTTACTTCTCTTATAGATTGATTAACACCTACTACTTTATCTTGCAAAATAACACCTCCATAAAATTAATCATAGAACAGTATAAATCATACCATTTATTAGAAGAAATGTCAATAAAAACATGCAAAAAAGTTAGGGAAATAACTATTTTCCCCAACTTTTTATTCTTTTAATAAAATTAATTAATATTTTTACTGTTTTTTATCAATAAATTGCTTATTTCCGTTATAATATTTATTAAATTCATCCTCTATTATTCTTAAATAATTTTTATGAACTTGCATTTTAAATCTTTCATTAAAATATGAAGTTTTTACTTCTAATTCATAATATGGACTAATAAACCAAGGTTCACATAGAATAATGCTAATTATTTCAAAATCACCATCTCCGTAGTTTTCATTCAAATAATCAATTACATATTCTTTTATCTCATTTTGTTTTATTAATTCATTCTTTTCTTGAATATAATGTCTTTGTTTTATAATTAATGTATCAATTCCTATAAATAATATAAATATAACTAATGTAACTAAAAAATATTTAATTATTCTATTTCTCATTGCTTTTTTATCTATTCTTTGTAATACAATATTTTGTTTTTTCAAATTTCTACTTCTAATTATTTTGCATACAATAGTTATTAATAACATAACAGCATATATGCATATTGGAATAAAAGCAAAAAACATATATATAAATATCCACCAACCGATTTCTAAGCTTAGAAAATTCAAAAAATATCCAAATCCAATAAATACATATCCAACAGATATTATTATTGAAGCAATTAATCCTGAAAATGTATTATTTTCTTTATTTCTCATAATTTTAATTAACATATACATTTGAAGTAAAAATAATAAAACATAATATATAAAAATTAACATATTATATTACTCCTCTCTTAATTTTTACACCATATAAATCTTTTTTCGAGCAGCCAGCTCTTCCTCCTCCTGCACAGGCACACGCACAAGCGCAACTGCTCGCACAGGCACAACTACTTACGCAACTACTATGATAATGATGATGTCTATCATATCTATCATCATAAAAACCACTATGACTTGAATAAGGTGTAACTATAACAAATATCGCTACAAATATTATTATTCCAATTGGTATTAATAACATTAAATTATCAATTTGATTTTGCACCGAATTTGTCTGTTTTAAATCTTTAAAAGCTGTTTTTGCATAATACACTTCTGCTGTCATTTTTTCACTATAATCAAGATTTTGTTTATACCAAACTAAATAATTATCAACAACTTTTGTAGCATTTGAATTTTTTATACTGTTGTTATTCCATTTAATAATCATTTCACCTATTTTACATTCATTAAACCACCCTGGTGTAAATTTAAAATTACAGTTACTTCCGCTTAATGTATAAATATTAGATTGATGCAAAGAAAAGGAAAATTTAATTGTTTCTCCTTGATAGTAATTTCTATCAAAATAAACTGCTACATAAGACCCGTTATATTTTTCAATTTTCTTTATATTATTTGTTAATGGTTTTAATTCATCAACACTTTTATTAGCAACCCCTATTTTTACCCAACTAAGTGGTCCTTCACTTGTAGAATCAAGAACAGTCCATTCTAGGTCATACCTAATATCTAATGTCCCATTTATTCTAGGATTAACAGTTACAATATACTTATTTATATAATCTAAATCTTTTGCATATGTATTAATACCAAATAGAGCTACTAAAAAGGTAACTAGTAAAATAATTTTTATTAAACATTTTTTCATTTCGTAGCCTCCTTTAATGGACATTTATTAATATTTTTGCAAGAATAGATACGTATCTTTTTACATTTTTCTGAATTCCAAACTTTTTCCCATTTATCTTGTAACATATTACCTAGTCCCGCTTCATTATTAAGCCAACTTTGGCATGGAACAATCTGTCCATCTGGTGCAATTGCCATATTACTTAAACATGCTCCACAAGAAGGAATATTCATTCCTAATTTTTTAAGTTCATACCCTTGTACCCAACCTGGTGATGTAAAGTCTATTTCCATTAAATTCTCATCTGTATATTTTTTGGCTTTAATTAATATTTCTAATAATTCATTTTCTTTTAATTGTGTATCTTTTGACTCTTTATTTAAAGCATTCCCAGTTACTATTAATCCAGAACAAGTCACATATTTAATACCTAATTCATTTGCAAATTTTAAAGTTTCTTCATAATCTGAATTTAGTTTACAAAGTGGTGTATTAATACTAACATTTAAATTAGCTTTTACTGCATTTTTAATTCCTTCAACCGTTTTTTCAAAATTATTAGCACCAACTAGCTTGTTATGTATTTCTGGAATATTTGAATATAGAGTAACTTGAACACTATCTAAACTCGCATCATATAATTTTCTGCAAAGTTCTTCTGTTAATAATACTCCATTTGTATTAAGTCTAGTTATAAACCATTTAGAATAATCTATTAATTCAACTAAATCTTCTCTTTTTGTAGGTTCTCCACCTGTAAATGTTAATTGTGGAATATAACTTACTTTGCATTTATCTATTACTTTTTTCCACTCTTCTGTAGACAACTCTTTCGTTTCAGCATAAACTTGACCTGCAGCATAACAATGTATACATTTTTGATTACAATTCCATATTCCATCCTTTTGCATAGAACTTATCATTAAATCCATTCTATGTGGTGCCAACATATTTTTAGAATATTTGCTTATAGATAATTGCCCTATATTTACTTTTACTTCTCTTCCTAGAGCAACATCAGATAATGTTCCAATTAAAATATCCAAATCTATAATAAATCTTTTCTTTTTTGTAAAACAATATATTTTAGACATTCTTATTGATATTTCTTTTTTTATTTTTTCTATCTCTTCTTGTGTAATTTCTTTTCCTTCATATTCATTAATTTTTTCAATGAACATTGAAAGCATAATAGTCCATGCTAAATTTATAGGAATAATGTCTTTTCCATTTAATATAACTAAACTAGGTTTAGTTTTTAATAAATTCAATTTAGCAGGAATTAAATGAATTCTTACAACACCTGGCTCATATGGATTTAATGTTGTATGTAATACTTTATTAAGATTTTTTCTACAATATAAATATTCACTAAGAGTCATATTCTTTCTCCTTTTCGACATTAATTTTCATTTTGAGTATATAATAACTATTTCAACATATCAATAAAAATTTATTTAATTCTAAATTTTGTTATAACACTTGAAAATATATCAAATATAATATATTTTAATAATATATGAAATAATCATACATGGAGGTTAAAATGAATTTAAAAATAAAAGATATTATAAAGTGTACAAATGGAATATTACTAACTGGAAACGAAAACTTTGAATGCGTAGACTTTTCTAAAGATACAAGAACAATAAAAAGTGGTGATACATACATTGGAATTAAAGGTGAAAAGTTTGATGGTAATCTATTTTGGGAAGATGCATTAAATAAAGGTGCAAGTACAGTAATTATAAATAAAATAGATATTCCTAAAGATAAAATAAATAAATACTCAAACAAAAATATTATTCAAGTAAATGATACTAAAAAAGCATTACTTCAAATAGCAACTGCTAAAAGAAATTTATATAAAGACTTAATAGTTGTCGGTGTAACTGGAAGTGTTGGTAAAACAAGTACAAAAGATATTATTGCTTCTGTTTTAAGTCAAAAATATACCACATTAAAAACAGAAGGAAATAATAATAATGATATAGGTCTTCCATTTACAATTTTAAGATTAAAAGATGAACAAGTTGCTGTAATTGAAATGGGTATGAACCATTTAGGCGAAATAAGTGTACTTACTAAAGTAGCTAAACCAACTATTTCAGTAATAACTAATATAGGGACTTCACATATAGGGAACTTAGGATCTCGTGAAAATATTTTAAAAGCAAAATTAGAAATTTTAGAAGGAATGGAAAAAACAAATTTAGTAATAAATAATGATAATGACCTTCTACATAATTGGTATATAGAAAATAAAGATAAATTAAACATACATACATTTGGAATTAATGAAATATCCAATTGTATGGCTAATAATATAATAAAAAATGAAAATGCAAGTACTTTTGAATGTAATATTGATGGCATGAAATTTGAAGAAACTGTTCCAATTGGTGGTGATGTCTTTATATTAAATGCTTTATGTGCTAGCCTTATAGGTAATATACTTAACTTAAGCAATGAAGAAATTCAAAAAGGTATTTCAACTATTGAACTTACTAAAAAAAGAATGGAAATTATTAAATTAAATAATGGTGTAACATTAATTAATGATTCATATAATGCAAGTTTTGAGTCTATAAAAGCTTCTCTTGAATATTTATCTAATACAAATGCTAATAGAAAAATTGCTGTTTTAGGTGATATATTTGAATTAGGTGAATTTGCAGAAGAAATGCATAAAAAAGTTGGAAAAGAAGTTGCAAATAATAATATAGACTTATTATTTGTCATTGGTGAAAATTCTAAATATATTGTAGAAGAAGCAATAAATAATGGCATGAACGAACAAAATATTTACTATGCAAAAAATAAAGAAGATTTAATCCAAAAACTAAAAAAAGAAATGTCTGATGGTGACTGTATATTATTTAAAGCTTCAAATGGAATGAAACTTTTTGATATAGTTGAAAAATTAAAACAAGAAATATAACAAGAAAATGCACAATAATATATATTTTTATCTTGACTTTTCTCAAAAAAGATATATAATATATGTGCATTTATTTATGCGCCATTAGCTCAGTTGGTAGAGCAACTGACTCTTAATCAGTGGGTCCGGAGTTCGAGTCTCCGATGGCGCACCAAAAAAACACGCTATTTTCAAATAAAAAATAGCGTGTTTTTATTACATTATCTTAAATATATTGGAACCCACCAACCACCTGCTGTTTTCTCCATTTTTTCATATTCCTTCAAACCTTCTATTGCTATCAATAATTCTTCATCTGTTGGCCTTGTTGTAAATAACATTTGCATAATAATTGTTAACACCTTAGGCCTATCAATAAGATATAGTATCGTAAGTATACCAATTATAGCAATATGAATTAAAATATCTAAATCAAAAGTTAATTCAATACATAACAATAATTCAAAAAAAATAAACCTAAGAGTATGCTTTTTCTCCACATCTTTATAAAAAAGCGAATATTGATTTGTTTCTTCTAAAGTAGGAATTCTTCCTAAATCATTATATGCATTCAAAACTATATTTCTTGCTCCAATAAGTTTTCCGATTTTTTTATCTTTGCCAAACTTAACTTTATATGATACATTAAGTAAATTCAAAAAATCAGTAGATACAAACAGTGCAAAGATAAGTGTTGATGCAACAATAGCAGAATTTTTAATAAAATATACACCAATAAACATGCTAAGTACTACTAGCAATATATCGATCAGAACAATTGTCTTCTGTTTTACTTTTGGCATATATAAGTCATCTTTAATAGATGCTTCTTCAACCTGCTTGCTTTGTATCTTTCCTGAACTATCCAAAAATGTTTGTGAGCATAAATTAGGATGTTTGTTAGAATAAAAAACTATTCCGTCCTTTTTTATCCGAGTTCGAATATTACATTCTTTCATATCTTTTAACTCCTTCTATATTAAAATTTTCTATTCCATTATACAACATTTTATTTATTTATTCAAGAACAATAGTTCTAAAAATCTTATCCGAAGTAATTTACATCTCAAAATATTCTTTTAATACTTTATATATCTCATCAATATTTTCTAATGAATTAATTATATTTTTCATATTAGAATTATTTTTCATTCCTTTTATATACCATGCAATATGTTTTCTCATTTCCCTTATAGCCGTATATTCTCCCTTATTTTTTATACATAATTCATAATGTTTTAATATCATTTCATATTTTTCTTTATCTGATATTTCAATATCTATATTATTCAAATCTTTTTCAATAATTTTATTAAATACCCAAGGATTTCCTAAACTAGCTCTTCCTATCATAATTCCATCTACATTAGTATAATCAAACATCTTTTTAGCAGACTCATAATCTTCTATATCACCATTTCCTATAACAGGAATACTTACACTTTCTTTAACTTGTCTAATTATATCTAAATCACATGTTCCTGAATAAAATTCTTGTCTAGTTCTTCCATGAATAGTTATAAGGCTAGCCCCAGCTTCTTCAATAATCTTTGCTACTTCACTTGCATTCACTTGTGTGTCATCCCAACCTTTTCTTATCTTCACAGTTATAGGTTTATTAGTTGAACTAACAGCACTTCTTACTATATCTCCTATTAATTTAGGTTCTTTAAGTAGAGAACTGCCTTCACCATTACTTGTTACTTTAGGTGCTGGACATCCCATATTTATATCTATAATATCCGCATTATCTTCTATTTTCCTTATTGCTTCACTAATAATATATGGGTCATTACCAAAAATCTGCACTGCCCTAGGCATTCCTTCAATATCTGTATCCATTAATTCTATTGTTTTTTTATCATTATAATAAATTCCTTTAGAACTAATCATTTCTGTATACACTAATCCAGCATTTTGCTCAGCACAAATTTTTCTAAAAGCTTTATCTGTTATTCCAGCCATTGGAGCTAAAAATATATTATTTTTTATTTCTACATTTCCTATTTTTATCTTTTTTATATACATTTTATCATCCCATTAAAATTACTTTTTGTCTTTGTCCACTAATATTTAATAATATTCCTATTGCTACCATATTAGAAAGCATTGAACTACCACCATAACTTACAAAAGGTAAAGGTACACCTGTTATTGGTAATAATCCCATTGTCATCCCTATATTTTCTGTTGCATAAAATATAAACATCCCTGCTATTCCTAATGCAACTAATGCACCAAAATTATCTTTTGCACTTCTAGATATATATATACAACGTAAAATTAAAGCCATAAATAAAACTATTACTGGTCCAGCAACTATAAATCCCATTTCTTCTGCAATTACAGCATAAATAAAATCTGTTGTTTTAGGACTTAAATACCCTAATTGAGTTTGATTTCCTTCACCAAGGCCCATACCCGCAAGTTTTCCAGAACCAATAGCTAATTTTGATTGTGTAACATTATATCCAATTCCTAATGGATCAAGAGATGGATCTAAAAATACTTTTATCCTATTTTTAGCATGTGTTGGCAAAACAAACATATATAATAATGGCACTATTATTACTACTGCTAATATCGCACCAGCTATATATTTTTTACTTAAATTAGACACAAATAACATAAGAACAGTAAATACCAAAAATACCATAGCTGTTCCATAGTCTGGTTGCATAGCAATAAGTACAACCGGAACCATAACTAATATACCTACTAATAATAAGTTTTTTACTTTATTTATTTCATCATCACTTTTTTTATTAATTTTTGTAATAACCGCAGATAATGAAATAATTGTAAATAACTTAGCTACTTCTGATGGTTGAAATTGCATAAATCCTAAATTAAACCAACTTGTAGCACCATTAATAGGGTTTGTAAATAATACTGCAATAAGTAGTAAAATAGCTATTCCATATAAGACATACCATATTTTTTCATAAAACTCATAATTTATAAAAGTAACTACTACCATAACAACAAAGCCAATTCCTGCCCACATTATTTGTTTATTTAATTCAGAAACACCACTTACATCTTTGGTTGCACTCCATAATGCAATACAACCAATACAAATAAGTATTCCAATTATTACTATTAATTTATAATCTAGATTTTTTAGTAATTTTTTATTCATCATTTCACTCCTTAGGTAAATATATTACCACAAAATTAAATAAAAGTATATACAAAAAAAAGAAAAAATAGGCAAAAGTTCTCAAGTAAAATTGAGCAATTATTCTCATATAAAAAATAAAAAAATAAAAACACCTTTTTATGAAAAAAGTCCCGATCACCCACCCCAAATAGTAAATACGGTACAGCTCTAACTGTACCGTATCCTCTCTTTCATTAAATATCCATATATTTCATTTATTTTATTTCGTTTAGTTATATATCTATTTGCTATATTATATATTTCATTATATTTATTTTTATAATTTTCTTCTAATTCTATATTATATTTATTACTTCTATCAATTACCTTATAATTTATACATTTAGCTTCTAATCTACTAATTACCTTATTTAATGCTACTTCTGGAAAACCACAACTATTTATATTTCCTTCTACTTTTTTAATCTGATAATTATACATATATGAAATTATCTGACTAGCATCTTTTCCATATACATTTAAGAATTTACCTACCCTTATCATTACTATATCTTCTTTATGTAATTCTTTAATTATTCTTACTATATTTATTATTCCCATATCTTCTCCCCATCTAGCTTCCCAAAAAAGAACAGTTTAGAGAGTTGACTTGGGCTTCGTGGGCGGAAAATATTCTCCTCCCACGAGCTTAAATCCTTTATTATTTCAATATTTTTATTTTAATTTTTTCTATATTACTATTTCCAGCGCCTCGCAAGGTGACAAAAAGCCCCCTTGCGCGCAATGCTAGCTACTTTAATTCCCATGCTTTTTCTTCTGTTGTGCCTCCATCTGGTTCATCTATTACTTGGATATCAGAGCTTAGAGTAACTACTGGGCGCAAACCATACGCGCCTTCATTATCGTAGCCACTAGAAGTGAATACTTGGGTCCAGTTCAAGCCGCCTAAGTCCACACAGCGCACAGCAAAGCAAGCCACATCACAGTCGAACCATATATCCACACAAGAAGAAGACAGCCAGTATTCACTGTTTCCAAAGTTTCCAAAGATTAAGTCCTTTTCTGTATCTGTCGCTACTGTTGCATCTGTTAAACTTGATTCTACATAACCATAAGAATTTGGAGCATATTCTCCTAGTTCTTTTCCTTCTTCTGGTACTTTTCTATTTGCTATTGTACTTACTCCTGTCGCTCCACTTGCTTCTAACTCTGCTATTGTTCTTACCCCTGCTGGTACATTATGACCTTCTTCATCTGTTCCAAAATAGTCCCAGTTTATTTCGTTATCGCCCCATGTTCTGTCATCTTTTAATAGTTCATTTACATCTTCTATTTTTAAGTTTCTTCCTCCATATACTACTCTACATATTTCATCTAATCTATCTGGACCGTATGCATATCCATTTGCTCCGCTTAGATATATATTCTCTACTGGTTCTGCACTTACTAATGTTACTGTATTTTCATCTTTTTTTAATACTCTCCACATTATATCTTGGTATCCTATTTCATAGCTTGCTGTAGAATAAAGCTTTTTATATATCCATTCTCTTTCATCTTCTGATACTGTATATGTTCCTTGTTTCTCTTCTGGTATATTATAATTCACATAATGTCCTACTTGTAACTTTTTTACTACTGAATTTTCTGGTATTGCTCCTTTTCCTATTCCTAATTCTGCTAACCATATGTTATATGGGTCTTCAGTTCTTGTTCCTAATACTATCTCTCCATTACTTATTGCTATTAAGTCTTTATATTCTTCTTTTAATTCGGGGATTATTTCTTTTATTTTTTCATATTCTGTTTCATTATATAATCCACCTTCTCCATTTCCGGTTGCTAATTCTATTTGTTTTTCTGCATTCTTTACTGCTAGTATTTCTTGATATGTTCGTATATCGCTTTTAAATACTGCTTCTTTTGCCTTCTCTATTATTCCACCTTCCATAAAAGTTACAATAACTGCTGCTGTTAATATTATTAGCACAATTATTGTTACGATTAAAGCAACTAGCGATATACCTGATGTTTTTTTACTATTCTTTAAATTTTTCATAATCTCTTCTCCTCCTTAAAATTTAATCTTTTGTTATTACACAATTTTATTGTATAACACTTTCAGTTTTACTTTAACTGTTTCGTTGTAGTTTTTTGTTTTTTATTACCTCCTTCCTCGGCTCTTTTTATTTTATTATTACCAAAATATATTTTTATATAATTTGGCAAACTAAAAGAACCTAAGACTACATTACGTTTTCTCGTAATATATTCTTAAGTTCTTTGCAAAAATTGGCATGTCAATTAAAGATGTTTTTATACTATAAACATCCCCCCCCCCTAGTATTTAGCACTTTATGGCATATTGCTTTGGTTTTATTTGACATTTTCTTACACCTCTTTTCTTGTTTGTATACTATCATAGGCGTTTTAAAATTTCAATTGTTTTTTTGAAAAAAGGCTAAAAAATAATTAGAATACATTTTGTACTCTAATTATTTTCTTTATATATTTTTACCTATTTAATTTTTTCAAAATAAATGTGTATATTAGACAATACTCCATCATTAAAATAGAATTTTAACTCACTTCCATCTTCTCCATCAATATATGATGTTCCATATATTTTTTTAATTTCTTCTTCTGTTGTTACACCTACATGAATATTACCTAATGAAGTACCTTCTGTTACATATACATTATGATAATATACTATATCACAATCATATATATTTTTAGGAGTATTTGAATTATTTTTTATTGCACCATACCCAAAAGATAAATTAAAATTACAGTCAATAACAGTATTAGGCTCTACTATAATATTTTCTATTGCTTTTTCTTCTACGATATCTATAGTTTCATATCCTAATAAATCTATATATTCTTGAGTATCTCTAACCAAACCAGATATTTCATCATTATTTATTTGATCTTTAATTGTTTGGTAATCTTTAACATCTATCTCTTTTACTTCATTAAGTCTGCTAATACTTATTCCTAATTCTCTTGGTGTTTTTGTTAAGTCATAATCTACACCATCAATTGTAATAACACTAATATCTTTTTTACTTATTTTTTTATATTTATTTTCTTCTTCCAAAAATTCTTCATCTTCTAAATAATATCCATCATCATTTACATCATAATCATAATCATTATTATCTTTATCATTATTGTTTGTTACAGCTTTAATAATACAAGCTACAACAAGAATTGCAAATATTGCTATCAATATTAATACTAACATTGTTATTCCATTTTTCTTTTTCATATCTTTTCTCCTTTTATATTAAATTTATTTTTTCAAAAACTCTTTGTATCCTTTATATGCCATATAACAGTCATGTTTACTTGTAACTTCATATGGTGAATGCATAGATAATACTGGAACACCACAGTCTATAACATCTGCACCTTTATCTGCAACTATATATGCGATAGTTCCGCCACCACCTTCATCAACTTTTCCAAGTTCACCTGATTGGTATCTAACATTATTATCTTCAAATATTTTTCTAACATATGCAACATATTCTGCACATGCTTCACTTGAACCAGATTTTCCTCTAGCACCTGTATATTTTAATAAACAAATACCTTTTCCAATAAATGAACTATTTTTAGGATCTGATACTCCTGCAAATGTAGGGTCAAATGCAGCATCTACATCTGATGATAACATTTTTGTATTTATATATAGCTTATTTAATAAATTATAACTTTCTTGTTTTAATTTAACAGCCATTTCCATTAACATGAAATCTAATGTATTTGAACACATCCCAGTATTACCCATACTTCCTATTTCTTCTTTATCCATTAACATTGCAACACATGTTTTGTTTGGAATTTCAGTTAAATCCATAATAGCTTTTGCTGAAGCAAATGAACATACCCTATCATCTTGACCATAACCAGCTATCATACTTTTATCAAAACCAACAAGTTTTGCTTCAAAGTTTGGTACTAATTCAAGTTCTGAACTTATGAAATCAGCTTCTGTTATTCCATATTTTTCATTTAATATTTTTAATATATTGTATTTTACTTTTTCATTAGCCTCTTTATCTTCACTTGGAATATTACCAACTAAAATATTTAAGTCTTCTCCTTCTATTCCTTCAGATAATTTCTTTTCCATTTGTCTTCTAGCTAAATGTGGTAATAAATCTGTTATAACAAAGATTGGATCATCTTTATCTTTACCAATAGATATTTCTACTTTTTCACCATTAGTTTTAATAATAACACCTCTTATTTCTAATGGAATAGTTACCCATTGATATTTTTTAATTCCACCATAATAGTGTGTTTTAAATAAAGCAAACCCTTCTGATTCATATAATGGATTTGGTTTTAAATCTATTCTTGGTGAATCAATATGTGAACCTATTAAATTAATTCCTTTTTCTAATTGTTCATTACCGATAACTGCTAATAAAATATTTTTATCTCTGTTAATATAATATACTTTATCACCTGGTTTTAAAGTTTTACATTTATCTAATTCTTTAAATCCTTGTTTTTTAGCTAATTTTTCAACATATTTAACACATTCTCTTTCTGTTTTACATTCATTTAAAAAATCAATATATTCGTTTGTATATCCATCTAATGTTTTCATTTCTTTTTTATTTAATGTATCCCAACCGCTTTTTCTATTTAATAATAACTCGTCTTTTTTCATTAAAAACTCTCCTCCTTAATACATATTATTTACAATACACTTACATTATATGTTTAATATTTTTAAAAGTCAATTTTTATTTATTAAATTACATTTTCTTTATATAATTTTTTATTAATTTATGTCAATATTTACATTTTTTCCTTATGTATTTTTGTTGTTTTTGACATTTTTTAATATTTTTTTATTATTTATAAATTTAGAAATGTTACAGAATTATTACAAATATACTTTTTTACCATTTTCTCTTATCAAATGCAATTTTATGTGATATAATGTCGATGGAAAATATATTTTAGGAGGTTTTTTTATGAATAGATGTTCACGTTGCGGATGTTTTTTTGTAGGAAATGATACAGTTTGCTATAACTGTGTACCATATGATAATAATGATAGAGCTAAGTTAACTGATTTTTGTCAAGGCAATGAAGAAGTTACTTATGAAAATATATTATATAAAACTGGCATTGCACCTTCTAACTTATCAAGATTTCTAGAAATGCCAGATTATGCAAAAATAGCAAAAATAGTAGACAAAAAGGGAGTGGAATTTTATGAATAATGTTTGGGACATACTTGAAGAAAGAGATTACATCGAACAAGCTACTTTTGGTGATGAATTAAAAGAATGGTTAGGAAAAGAAAAAACTACATTCTATATTGGTTTTGATCCAACTGCAGATAGCTTACATGTTGGACATTTTATCTCTTTAATGGTTGCTTCACATATGCAAAAAGCTGGTCATACACCAATACTTTTAATTGGTGGTGGTACTGCAATGATAGGCGATCCAAGTGGTAAAACAGATATGAGAAAAATGCTTACTAAAGAAGAAATTAATCATAATGTTGAATGTTTTAAAGTTCAAATGTCTAAATTTTTAAGCTTTGAAGGTGAAAACAAAGCTAGAATAGTAAATAATGCTGATTGGTTATTAGACTTAAATTATGTTGAATTCATTCGTGATATAGGTGTTCATTTCTCTGTAAATAGAATGCTTACTGCTGAATGTTTTAAACAAAGATTAGAAAGAGGTTTATCTTTCTTAGAATTCAACTATATGTTAATGCAATCTTATGACTTTTTAGAATTATTTAATAATTATGGTTGTAGATTAGAACTAGGTGGAAATGACCAATGGTCAAATATTTTAGGTGGTGTTGAATTAATTAGAAAAGTAAAACAAACACCTGCATTTGGTCTAACATTTAAATTATTAACAAATTCAGAAGGAAAGAAAATGGGTAAAACAGTATCTGGAGCTTTATGGCTAGATCCTAATAAAACATCTCCATATGAATTTTATCAATATTGGATGAATATTAATGATGCTGATGTTAAAAAAGTTCTTTCTTTACTTACATTCTTACCAATGGATGAAGTAAATAGATTATCTAGTTTAGAAGGTAGTGAAATTAACCAAGCTAAAAAAGTAGCTGCATATGAAATTACTAAAATTGTTCATGGTGAAGATGAAGCTAATAAGGCAAAAGAAGCTGCAGAAGCATTATTTGGGCAAGGTGGAGATATTTCAAATATGCCAACTACTCAAATAAATAAAGCAGACTTTACAGGAAATATTTTAGATGTTTTAGTTATAACAAACTTAGCTCCATCAAAAAGTCAAGCAAGAACACTAATTGCTCAAGGTGGTATTAGTGTTAATGATATTAAAATAACAGATATTAATCACATAATATCTGAAGATGATTTTACTGATGGATATGTAATTGTTAAAAAAGGTAAAAAAGTATTCCATAAAGTTGAATTAATATAGTTTTTAAAGTACTGAAATTTATCAGTACTTTTTTTTATAAAAATATTGAAAATATCTTTTTACGTGATATAATTATACCAAAAGTAAAGGAGGTTTTTTTTATGGATAAATTACAAGTATTATCTAAACTAAAAGAAGAAAAATTAGTTGCTGTTGTTAGAGCTGAAAGCAAAGAACAAGGCGAAAAAATTATTGATGCAATTGTTAAAGGTGGAATTAATTTCATAGAAATTACTATGACAGTTCCTGGTGCAATTGATGTTATTAAAGAATTATCTAATAAATATAAAGATAATAAAGATATTGTTATAGGTGCTGGTACAGTATTAGATGCTGAAACAGCTAGAATGGCTATTCTTGCTGGAGCTAAGTATGTTGTTAGCCCATCATTAAGTGTTGATACTATAAAAATGTGTAACAGATATAGAGTCGCTGTTATGCCAGGTGTAATGACTGTTAAAGAAGCTGTTGAAGCTTTAGAAATGGGTGTAGACATATTAAAAGTATTCCCTGGTAATGCATTTGGTCCAGACATAATAAAAGCATTTAAAGGTCCACTTCCACAAGCTAACTTTATGCCAACTGGTGGTGTATCAATAGATAATGTAGATAAATGGCTTGCTGCTGGTGCTGTTGCACTTGGAACAGGAAGTAATTTAACAGCTGGTGCTAAAACAGGTGATTATGATTTAGTTACTAAAACTGCTGCTGAATTTGTAGCTGCTGTTAGAAATTATAAAAAATAGTAAAGGAGTTTTGTTATGTTAAATATTAAAGATAAAAAAGACTGTAAATATGATGAAGTTTCACTTGGTGAAATAATGTTAAGACTTGATCCAGGTGAAGGAAGAATAAGATGTGCAAGAGAGTTCAAAGCTTGGGAAGGTGGCGGAGAATATAATGTTGCTCGTGGTTTAAAAAAATGTTTCAAATTAGATACTGGTGTAATTACTGCATTTGCTGAAAATGAAATTGGTTATTTGTTAGAAGATTTCATAATGCAAGGTGGTGTTGATACATCTTTAATAAAATGGATGAAATATGATGGTATTGGTAGAAGTGTAAGAAATGGTATTAACTTTACTGAAAGAGGATATGGTGTTCGTGGTGCTGTAGGTACATCAGACAGAGCTAATACTGCTATTTCAAAAGCAACTGCAGAAGATTTCGATTTTGAATATATTTTTGGAACTTTAGGTGTAAGATGGTTGCATACAGGTGGTATATATGCTGCACTTTCTGAAGAAACTTCTAAAACAGTAATTGAAGCTATTAAAACAGCTAAAAAATATGGAACAATTGTATCTTATGACTTAAACTACAGACCATCTCTTTGGAATGGTATTGGTGGAAAAGAAAAAGCTATTGAAGTAAATAAAGAAATAGCAAAATATGTTGATGTTATGATAGGAAATGAAGAAGATTTTACAGCTTGCTTAGGTTTTGAAATTGAAGGAAATGATGAAAACTTAAAAGAATTAAACATAGATGGATACAAAAAAATGATAGATAATGTTGTAAAAGAATATCCAAACTTAAAAGTAGTTGCAACAACATTAAGAGAAGTAAAAACAGCAACTGTAAATGATTGGAGTGCATTATGCTGGGCAGAAGGTAAAATATATAAAGCTAATGACTATAAAGGATTAGAAATATTAGATAGAGTTGGTGGTGGAGATAGCTTCGCATCTGGTTTAATCTATGGATTAATGACATATCAAGATGCTGAAAAAGCTGTTAATTATGGTGCTGCACATGGTGCTCTTGCTATGACTACTCCAGGTGATACAACTATGGCTAATTTAAAAGAAGTAGAAAATTTAATGAAAGGTGCTTCTGCTAGAGTACAAAGATAGTATTATTAGAAAGGTAAACTATATGGAAAATAATAAAATTGTAACTGTTATAGGAATTATACTAATTGCCATTTTAGGATGGATTTTAGTATCAAATATATTTTTCGCTGAAATGGGAAGACAAGTCCACAAAGAAGCAAATGACGTTATTAATAATACAGCTGATGATATAAAAAAGTTAGAAGAGAATTTAAAAAATCTAGAAAATAATTAACTATAATAACCAATAAAAAATGAAGTAAGTTTTTTAGCTTGCTTCATTTTTTTATTGATTATATTATGCTCTATAATATTTTATTTCCATTTATCACTAATTCAAATCTAGCTCCTAAAAAATTAGCTGCTTTTTTTGAAAGTAACATCCTATAAGTAAATATTTCAAAATATTCCATTATTTGAGTTATCTTAGTATCAATTACTAAATCTAACGTTATTGTTTTTGTTTCTTTATTTGGTATTATTTTAGATTTTTGAACAGAATAATTAACTCTATCATGTATATCAAAATTAGTTTTATTTGGATTACGTACTCTACTTTTATGAACATCTGATTTATCTGCTAATATTAACGCAGCAGTTATAGGACTTACTGGTGTTCCTGTTCCTTCATCATGATTTCCTATTGCCATCATAATTTCAGCCGCTTCTGTATTATCCAATCCAATTTCTAAAAGTGTATAATATGCAAGTATTGCTCCTAAATGAGCATGGTCATTTCTATTTACAGCATTACCAATATCATGAAGGTATCCTGCGATTTTACCAAGTTCAATTGTTCTTTCATCATATCCAAATTCTTTTAAAATATTTCCTGTTAATGTTGCTACAAATTTTGCATGTCTTGTTGAATGTTCTGTATATCCTAATTCATCTAATTGTCTTTGACAATTAATTATAAATGTTTTTATTTTTTCATTATTTTCAATATCTTTTAATTCTATCACTTTTATCTCCTCACATTACTAAAATTTACACCTATAATACCACCAATAATACCTGATAGCATAGCTGTTATTATCATTATAATTGAATATTTATCTAAAGTAAAGCCTACTTTTGTTAAACTACTAATTAAATAAACTAATCCTATATATATTGTAGAAATAATTACACCATTAACTAAACCATTACTTCCAATTTGTCTACAAAATATTAAGGTTGATAAAAATATAGAAAACATGGTTATTCCAATTACTACTGTTGGTATTGTACTATCTGGAACATTAGTATATGCTAAAACAAATGAATATATTACTACTAATAAATATGTAAATGCAAATGTAAAAAAACATGCTTTAATAATACTCTTAATCTTATTATTTTCTCGTATTTCTTTAACTTCTTTATTCAAAAAAATCACCTCATAATATATGTATGAGGCAACCTTTATTTTATTCATTTAATATTAAATTTGTTCTTATTATCTGATAATCATATATTGCAAGACCATTTTTTTCAATCGCTTGAATTATATAATCTGGCCTTAAATTATCCTTACTACCAGCTTTTGCTTTCATTTTAATACAAATATCATATTCATCATTATCCACATATTTTTCCACATATACATTAATAATAAATGATTTAATATCTATATCTACTTTTGGCTTATCTGGTTTTACTTTTTTATCTACTAATATTTCATTTGAATTAAATATATCTATTACTTTTTCAGCTAATTCATCTTTATTATTCTCATGTTCAAATTTAATATATACTTCATATTCAGACTCAATAACTTTTGCCATTAAGCTTTTATTATCTGTAACATAATTTGCTGTAATTATGTTAAAACCATTTGGTAAATTATTATTTAATCTTTCAATTAATTTATTTTCCTCCACATCTTCTTCAAGTTCAATTTCAATAATTTCAGATTTACTTATTAATCCTGAACCTGATGGAAGTGCAAATACTATATTAGGTTTTGGATTAAAACCTTGTGAAAACTTTAATTTAATGTCTGCTCTTCTAAATGTTCTATCAAACATAGTCATTGTATCTAAATGTCCTAAATATTTAACTTCATCATTTTTTTCATATATTAGCCTATATTTACTCAAAGCAAACACCTCCTCCAAATGATGCTATGCCACACCCTGAGCAGCTCTGTCTACAATTAGGAGTTACTTCGCCCTTTAAGGCTTTATCTAATTCTTTTTCAAAAAATTTTCTACTAACACCCATATTAATAAATTCCCATGGAAGTATTTCATCAAGTCTTCTTACTCTTTGTGCATAAAACTCTTTACTTAAGCCACTTATTTCAAATGCTTTATTCCATTTTTGAATATCGAAATGTTCATCCCAACCATCAAATTTAGCACCTTGTTTCCATGCTTCATATATTAATTTAGATACTTTTCTATCACCTCTTGCAATAACCGCTTCCATAATACTTACATCTGGGTTATTCCAATTAAATGATACATTTCTATTCTTAGTAGCATTTTGCAAAAATTCTATTTTTTCTTGTATTAGTTTTTTGTCATTTTGACCAGCCCATTGAAAAGTTGTAAATGGTTTAGGAACAAATGTAGATACACTAACTGTTACTTTTACATTTCTGCCTCTTTCATTTTTAGGTATTTTAAAAAACATATCTACAATTTTATTAGCTAAATCTGCTATTCCCTGCAAATCTTCAAATGTTTCTGTTGGAAGTCCCATCATAAAATACAATTTAACAACTGTCCAACCTTTTCTAAATGCAATATCACAAGCTTTAAATATTTCCTCTTCATTAACATTTTTATTAATAACATTTCTAAGTCTTTGAGTACCTGCTTCAGGTGCTAATGTTAAACCAGATTTTCTTACACTATTCATTTTATCTAATAATTTATCATCTATTGAATCTATTCTAAGTGATGGAAGTGATAAATTAATCTTCTTCTCTTTTGTCATATCTATAAGGTTGCTAGCTAATTCATGAAATTTTGTATAATCACTAGTACTTAATGATACAAGTGACATTTCTTCATAACCAGTACTATCTATACTTTCCTTTGCTATTTCAAGCAATCTATCTACACTTTTTTCTCTAACAGGCCTATATATATATCCTGCTTGACAAAATCTGCAACCACGAATACATCCTCTAAAAATTTCTAACATTGTTCTATCGTGTATAACACTACTATATGGAACTATAGTTTTTGTAGGGAAAAACACTTTATCCAAATCTTTAATAATTCTTTTAGTAATATTTATTTTCTCATTATCTTTTCTTTTAAATTCAGAAATTGTTCCATCTTCATTGTATTTAGTTTCATATAGACATGGTACATATACACCTTGCACTTTGTCTACTTTTTCTAAAAATTCTTTTCTTGTCCCTTTACCATCTTTCCATTTAGCATATACATCCATTATCTCATTTATTACTTCTTCACCTTCACCTATAACAAAAAAGTCAATAAAATCTGCTAATGGTTCTGGATTACATGCACATGGCCCACCTGCTATAACAAATGGCATTCCTTCTTCTCTATCTTTTGCATATATTGGAATATTAGCTAAATCAAGCATATTTAATATATTTGTATATGTTAATTCATATTGAAGTGTAAATCCTACAAAATCAAAAGTCTTTATACTGTCTTTTGTCTCTAGTCCATATAATTCAATATTGTTTTTTCTCATCAAATTTTCCATTTCTATTGAAGGTGCAAATACTCTTTCACAATATGTATCTTCTCTATTATTCAAAAGATAATATAATATTTTCATACCTAAATATGACATACCTATTTCGTATACTTCTGGGAAACAAAAAGCAAACCTGATTTTTACATCATCAGGCTTTTTTATTACTTGATTTAATTCATTTCCAGTATATATAATTGGATTTTGCACTGTAAGTAATTGCTTATTTGTTAATTTATTCATTTTCTGCCTCACTTATTATTTTTCTTATTTGAGCAACAACTTGTTCTGGATTTTCCACATAAGGAATTTTAATTCCTGCACTAATTTCAACATTAGTTTTAATATGAATATTTCCTACATTCATAGCTCTTCCCCATACATGTTGGTCTGTTGTTACTTCTGTTATATTTTTATATAAAATTTCTTTAGAATTTTTATTAAAGAAATTATCTTCAAATCTTACAAAATCTTTATAGAACTTATATGATATTTTTCCTGTATGCATATACATTACAAATGTTCTATATAAATATAATATAGGGATTAAAACAACTGCTATAATTCTTAAAGCACCCATAAACATATTTACTAGAGGTTCCATTTCTGGTAAAGTATTAATTCCTATAGCTCCAAATATAAATGTTAGTATAAAAAAAACAACTGCTACACCTAACATCCATATATTCCATTTTAAATAATCTATAATTCTTACTTTTGGCTCAATTTTTAATAATACTTGATTTTCCATAATCTTCACTCCTTACAAAAATATTATACTATTAATATATATTTTTTGCAAGTAGGAAAATATACTGTAACATTCACTTCATATATGTAAATTTTTAAAATATGAGTAAATATTGTAAACAAACAATTTACACGCTCAAATTTTAAAAATCCCGACCACCCACCTCAGACATGTAATAAGGTACAGCTCTCACTGTACCTTATTCTCCCATGATAATTTTTTTTACCTGTTTAATTATTTTAAATTTTTCAGATTTCATATACTATTTTTTCTATTTCTACTATTTTACCATTGATTTCATCATTAGTTAGGTTTTCCAGCAAATATCCATATATTTCATTTACCTTATTTCGTTTTGTTATATATTTGTTTGCTACATTATATATTTCTTCATATTTATTTTTATAATCTTCGTCTATTTCTACATTATATTCATTACTTCTATCAATTACCCTATAATTTATTTTTTTATCTTCTATTCTACTAATTACCTTATTTAATACTGTTTCTGGTAAAACCTTTAGCTTTTACATTACCTTCAATTTTTTTAATCTGCTTAAATTTACATATATGAAATTATCTGACTAGCATCTTTTCCATATACATATATAAATTTAACTCCTCTTACCTTTACTACGTCCGACGCCCCCCACGCGCTTTCGTCCTATTTTATTTCCCAGGCTGTTTCTTGTGTATCTCCTCCTGCTTCTTTATCTACTACTTGGATGCTAGAGCTTAGAGTAACTACAGGGCGCAAACCATACACGCCGTCGTTCTCGCCACCAATCGAAGTGTACAAGTAGTACGCGCCCACGCGGTCGCCGCCCACATTGCGCACATCGAAGTCCGCAACGTCGTCGTAGAAACGAACATAAGCGCAAGACGAAGACAGCCAGTAGTACTTATCTCTAAATATCATGTCTTTTGCTTTTTCACTCGCTTCTGTACATTCTGATTTATTATAGTAGTAATATAACTCTAATTCTTCATAATTGTCGGGTTTGCTCCAACCACTTACATCATATTCTTCCTCTGCTATTGCGTCTCCAAATGTAAACCCTATTTCTTTATTTACTTGATTATACTCTTCGTCATCATAACATGGCTCTGGTTCATATTTTAATACTTCATTTACATCTTCTACTCTTAAGTTCCTTCCTCCATATACTTCTGCACATATTGCATCTAATGCTCCTGGTCCTTTTGTAAATCCTTCTTCTCCATATAGGTATATATTTTCCACTGGGTCTGCACTTACTAATGTTACTGTGCTGCCATTATTTTTTAGTACTCTCCACTTTATTTCTTCGTTATATCCTATTACTTCTTCTCCTTCAGTATATGACCAACTTTCATCTCCATCATTATATATCCAATTTGTTGCTTCTGCTCCCAGTTTTTCGGTTATATTATATGTCTTTCTTTCTCCTTCCGGTATACTATATTTTACATAGTCTCCTTCTTCTAATAATCCTATATCTGATGTTTCTCCTTCTCCTATCCCTAATTCTGCTAACCATTCACTATATGGGTCATCAGTTCTTGTTCCTAATACTATTTCTCCATTACTTATTGCTATTAAATCCTTATATTCTTCTTTAAATTCGGGGATTATTTCTTTGATTTTTTCATATTCTGTTTCATTATATAATCCGCCTTCTCCATTTCCGGTTGCTAATTCTATTTGTTTTTCTGCATTCTTTACTGCTAGTATTTCTTGATATGTTCTTATATCACTTTTAAATACCGCTTCTTTTGCCTTCTCTATTATTCCACCTTCCATAAAAGTTACAATAACTGCTGCTGTTAATATTATTAATACAATTATTGTTACTATTAGTGCAACTAAGCTTATACCTGATGTTCTACTATTTCTTAAATTCTTCATAATTTTTTCCTCCTTTGAATTTTAAATTTGTTATTACACAATTTTATTGTGTAACACTTTTGGTTTAATTTCAACTGTTTTGTTGTAGTTTTTTTATTTTTCTTTTTACTACCTCCTTCCTCGGCTCTTTATTTTATTATTGCCAAAATATATTTTTATATAATTGGGCAAAACAAAAGAACCTAAGACTACATTACGTTTTCTCGTAATATATTCTTAAGTTCTCTATATTTTTTGGCATGTCAATTAAAGATGTCCTTATTCTATAGAACACCCCCCCCTAGTATTTAGCACTTTCTGGCACTTTACTCTGGTTTTATTTGACATTTTCTTACACCTACTTTCTTGTTTGTAATATATCATAGGCATTTCATCTTTTCAATAGTTTAAATACAAATATATCTTTTATTTATCATATTTTTTCTTTACTATATGAATTATTCATGTTAAAATTTTCTTGATAGAAAATATAAAGGAGGAAACTTTATGAATATAAATATACTAAATGATTTATCTTATGGAATGTATATTATTTCTACTAAATATATGAATAAAAATGTTGGTTGTTTTGTTAATACTGTTAGTCAAATAACTTCTGAAAACCCAATAATATCTGTAAGCATAAATAAAAGCAACTATACTAATGAAGCTTTAAATATTGGGAATAAATTTGCTATATCTATATTATCTGAAAAAACAGATTCTCAATTAATTGGTAAATTTGGATTTTTTTCTTCAAAAGATACGGATAAATTTGATGGAATTGAATATTCAGAAATTTGTGGCATTCCTGTTGTAACAAATAATATATGTGGATATTTAATTTGTGAAGTTATTAATATAATTGACTGTGAAACACATAATATAGTATTAGCAAGAGTTATTGATGGAGAGAAATTAACAGATAATATACCAATGACATATAAATATTATCATGAAGTTATAAAAGGAAAAGTTCCAAAAACTGCTCCTACATATAAAAAAGAAAAAGTGGAGGTGAAAAATATGGGTAAATATGTTTGCAAAATTTGTGGTTATGTTTATGATAACTCAAAAGAAGAAATAAAATTTGAAGATTTACCAGATAGCTGGGTATGTCCATTATGTGGTGTTCCAAAAAACATGTTTGAAAAAGTTGAAGAATAATTTTGTTTTTTTAATTTTCTAGATGGGAAGTTACTCCCATCTATTTTTTCATTAAATTTTGTATCCCACAATATATTTTTCCAATATCACAAGCCTTAGATATCCCATTTAACATACATCCTGTTTGATATAACCTACAATATATTTTATTAATTTTAAATTCTAAATTATTTAATTTATTACAATTATAGCAATTTTTTAGATAATATTTTTTATAATATTTACAATTTCTATTCACAAAATCATCTCCTTATGATATATTATGTAAAATAGAATTTATAGGTGAGAACATGAAAAATAGAATAGATGACTTAGAAATTAATAATTTAAAAATTAAACAAAATACTGATTACTTTTGTTTTGGTATTGATGCTGTATTACTTTCAGATTTTGCTAAAGAAATTAAAAATAATAGTATTGTTTTAGATATTGGAACAGGTAATGGAATTTTACCTTTACTTTTATCTGCTAAAACTAAAGCAAAAAAAATATATGGTTTAGAGATTCAAAAAGAATTATATTCTCTAGCTACTGAAAATATTACTATGAATAATTTAAATGAATTAATTGAAATAGTAAATGGAGATATTAAAAATGCTAAACAAATTTTTTCTGAAAATATGTTTGACACAATAGTTACAAATCCACCATATAAAAAAATAGGAAGTGGTATAGTAAATGATAATGAATTTGTAAAAATAGCTAAACATGAAATATTATGTACTTTAGAAGATATTATTAAAAATGCTAGCTTTGTACTTAAAAACAATGGTAATATTTTTATGGTTCATAGACCAGATAGACTAGTAGATATACTTTGCCTAATGCGACAATATCATATTGAACCCAAAAATATTAGATTTGTACATTCTAAAATAGGAAGTGAACCTGTTTTAGTTTTAATAAAAGGAATTAAAAATGCAAAACCATTTTTGAAAATAGATAAACCATTATATATTTATGAGAATAATGGAGAATATACTGACGAAATATATGAAATTTATGGAAAGGAAAAATAAAATATTATGAAGAAAGGTAAATTATATATTATAGCTACACCAATTGGGAACTTAGATGATATCTCTTTTAGAGCTATTGAAACTTTAAAAACTGTAGACCTAATTATTGCTGAAGATACTAGACATACATTAAAATTGCTAAATCATTTTAATATTCAAAAATCTTTATCTAGTTATCATAAATTTAATGAACAAACTAAATCTGAAAATATAATAAATAAGCTATTGAATGGATTAAATATTGGACTAGTTTCAGATGCTGGAACCCCAGGAATATGTGACCCAGGAAATATAATTATTAATGAATGTATAAAAAATAATATTGATGTAATCCCAGTTCCAGGCGCTTGTGCTTTTCTGCAAGCTTTAATTTGTTCTGGTTTTACTACAAATAATTTTTCTTTTTTTGGTTTTTTATCTGTAAATAAAAAGGAAAGAAAAAAACAACTTGAGAACATGTCTAATTCAACAACTGACTTAAGTATAATATATGAGGCACCTCATAAGTTATTGACGACTTTGCAAGATTTATTAGAAGTTTTAGGAGATAGAAATATTTGTATAAGTAAAGAAATTACAAAAATTCATGAAACACACTATAGAGATACATTATCTAATTCAATTAATTATTTTTCTGAAAATACTCCTAAAGGTGAATATGTTATAATAATTGAAAACTGTAAAAAAAATGATATTATATATTCTATGGATAGTAAAGAAACATTAGAGTTATTAAAAGATTTTTATATACTTAATAAAGACTTGAATTCATTAAAAGATATATCTAAACTTTTAGCAGATAAATATAATTTATCTAAAAAAGAGATTTATAATTACTTATTAAAAATTAAATAATCAAAAAAATAAAAGAAATGAAGTTATGAAAAACTTCATTTCTTTTTGCTATTATTTATTTAATGCTTTAATACATTTTGGACAAACATTTTTTCCTTTATATCTTCTAATATCTTTACTTTGTCCACAGAAAATACAGCTATCACTGTATTTTTTTAATACAATAGAATCATTTTCTACATAGATTTCGATTGGATCTTTTTCTTCAATATTTAATACCCTTCTTAATTCTATTGGAATAACTATTCTTCCTAATTCGTCTATCTTTCTTACTACTCCTGTTGATTTCATAAAACAACCCTCCTAAAATAAATTTTACAAATATATAATACTATAATACGTTTAAGTTTTCAACATATTTTTACATTTTTTTACGTAAAATTACATTTTTAGTTTTAGAGTATAATTAGTACTTTGAATTTATTCACCAGACTGTAATTTCAAAGCCATATCTTGTGTATTTAAAGCATCTATCATTTCATCTAAATCACCATTTAAAAAGTTTTCCATTTGATAAATACTTAAATTAATTCTATGGTCAGTTATTCTACCTTGTGGGAAATTATATGTTCTAATTTTTTCACTTCTATCTCCACTACCTACTTGTGTTTTTCTATCTTGTGCTACTTGTGCTGTTTGTTCTTGTACTTTTTGTTCATATAGTTTTGCTCTCAACATTTTTAAAGCAGTTTCTTTATTTTGAAGTTGTGATCTTTCATTTTGACATTCAACAACTAATCCTGTTGGAAGATATGTTATTCTAATAGCTGATTCTGTTTTGTTAACATGTTGCCCACCTGCACCTGATGCTCTAAATGTATCAATTCTCATATCTTCATTTCTAATTTCAAAATCTATATCTACATCATCAAGTTCTGGAAGCACTGCTACTGTAACTGTTGATGTATGTATCCTTCCACTTGATTCTGTATCAGGTACTCTTTGAACTCTATGTACGCCACTTTCGAATTTAAGTTTACTGTATGCACCTTTACCACTAATTAAAAATGATACTTCTTTTATTCCACCTATTCCAGTTTCATTTATATTTAATATTTCAACTTTCCATCTTTTTCTTTCAGCAAACATTGAATACATTCTAAATAAATCGTGTGCAAATAATGCAGCTTCATCACCACCAGCACCACCACGTATTTCAATAATAACATTTTTATCATCATTTGGATCTTTTGGAAGAAGTAATATTTTTAATTCTTCTTCTATTTGTGGAAGTTTTGATTTATTTTCATCAAGCTCCATTTGTGCAAGTTCAGCTAATTCTGGATCATTTAACATTTGTTTAGCCTCTTCAATATTATTTTTTGTTTGTTTATATTCTCTATATTTATTTACAACATCAGTTATATCTGAATGTTCTTTCATGTATTTTCTCCATACTTCATTATTAGCAATTACTTCTGGATCACTTATTTGCTCATTTAAGAATTCATATCTTTTTTCAACTTCATCTAATTTTTGAAACATATTTTCACTCCTATTCTTCTATATATTCAAATTTTATATTTGAAACATCCACATTTTCATTTAAACCAAAACCACCTGTTATATCAGCACATGGTAGTACTAAACTAACTTTTGCAACATACTTGTTATTTGCTTCTGTTATAATTACTATATCAAAAGATTCTGTAAATACAATTTCATTTGCATCTATTTGTGCTATATTTATAAGTGTCCCATCAAATTTAACTTCTTCATCAGATATTTCAATATTTTTAATATTATTATTAACTACTGAAAAACATATTTGCCCATTATTTTTATTTACTTGTTTTTTATATGGACTAGCATCTTTCTCTACTACTTCAAAGTTTAACTTATTTTCAAATCTATATGTATCATTAAATTCAAATAATTTGTTTTCATCATCAGATAATTTATACATACTAATTGAACTACCTAATATTGGTCCTTGTGAATTAGTAAAATTTTCAACATATATTTCTTTTATTCTTGAATTTTTTTTACTAATTTTTTCACTATCTTGAACACCTGCAAATTCAATGTATATATCATTATTTTGATATATATTTAAATTCCATTTTTTTGAAGGCTCACTATTATTTGAATTAGCATTAGCGTTTGAAGTTATAGTAATATTAGTTATTTGAAATGGAATAATTTCAGTTTCATTATTTCCAGATATTATAGCTATAACTATCATTATCAAAATAACTAATATAACAATTGCTATTTCTTTTTTTCTTTTTAAGATTTCTTTAATTTCCATAAAAATTCCTTTCTGTTAAATCAATTAAATTGCTTATCTTTATTATTTTGCTATAATATATTACTATATTTTCTCATTTTTTTCAATACTTAAAGTAAAACTAGCTTTTGCTTTTTCAAATTCATTTAAATTTTATATCAATTCAAAATCTATTAATTTAATTTTATTTGAAATATATTTATCATTTTCTTCTATTGGTTCAGAAAGTTTTGTTGATAAATATTTTTTATTATCATCTGGAAAAACAGTTCCAACTTTAATATTATCTTTGTTTATTAATACACTTGCTAAAAAATTAGCCCCACTTGAAATACCTACACCTATACCTAATTCTTTTGCTATTTTTTTTGACATATTTATTGCATCTTTATCATCTATCAATACAATATCATCTATAATATTTCTATTAACTATACTAGGAACAAAATCATCTCCTATTCCTTCTATCATATGCTCACCCTCGCTCATCCCCATTTTAAGTATAGATAGTGTACTTGGTTCTAATGCATATATTTTTACATTGTTATTATTATCTTTTAATTTTTTAGCAATTCCCATTAATGTTCCACCTGTACCAATGCCTGATACAAATGCTTCTATATCTGGCACACTTTCTAATATTTCCTTACCAGTAGTCTCATAATGTGTTTCAATATTTAAAATATTATCGAACTGTTTAGGTCTATATGCATTTATCTCTTTTGCAAATTCATCAGCTAGTTTAAGAGCTTTTTTAAATCCACCTTCTTGCTTTGATACTAAATGAACTTTTGCTCCATACATTTCAATTATTTTTCTTCTTTCAATACTTACCCAATCTGGCATAAATATATGAACTTCATGACCATAAAATGCTCCTATTGCACTAAATGCTATTCCAGTATTACCACTAGTTACTTCTACTATTGGTTGTTTATCTTTTAAATTTCCATTTTCTTTTTCCTTTTTAATTATATATAAAGCTAATCTATCTTTTATACTTCCTGTGAAGTTATATGCTTCAAGTTTTGTATATACACTTTTTTTCTTTCCTATATATTCATAATTAATTTTTATCATTGGTGTATTTCCAATTAATTTTTCAATATTCATATTAATTCCCCCTATCTTAAATTATTCCTTTTAATATTTTTGGTTACAAAAAAGATAACTATACCTTGCTCTGTATAGTTATCTTAAAAATATCTATCTCAGATGCAAGCAAACATACACTTGCATCAATTATGCAAGTGCTATTATTTGCAACAGCATCTTTTATTTAATTTACTAATTATATTTTTATTCATAATTATCACTTCCATAATTAGTATATTATTTTTATTTAAAATGGTCAATAGTTTTAGTATAATTTTATATATCCTTTAGACTTACTTCTAAATTTTCAAATATATGTGACTTTATATTTTCACCAAAACTATATTGCTGTTTTAATTCATATTTATTTTTTTCATTTAAAACAAATATGTCTGTTATTCTCGTTACAGGATCTACTATCCAATATTCTTTTACTCCATATTTTTCATATATCTTATATTTTCTTATTCTATCATGTGTAACATTACTAGATAATATTTCTACTACTAGTGTTGGTGCTCCATATATTCCATCAGATTTTATCTTTTCCATATCACATACTATCATTATATCTGGCTGAACCACAACTGATGTATTTTCTTTTTCTTCCCCATCCAAAAATACATCAAATGGTTCAACATATGATTTGCATTTTTTCCCCTTTAAGAATCTTTTAAACTCAAACGAGATTTCACCTAATATATCTTGATGAATTTCTTTTGGACTTGCAAATAAAAATATTTCGCCATATATTAACTCATACCTTTTATCTCCAAATATTGCTTCTGCCTCCTCATATGTATAATTGTTTATTCTATATGCTTCTCTTGGCTCTTGTAACATAGATATATTTTTATTTTCTTTTTTTATTTCATAATCTTCATTATAATATTCTTTTAAATTTACTTGCAAATTTTCAAATATATATGATTTTATATTTTCATCAAAACTATATTGCTGTTTTAATTCATATTTATTTTTTTCATTTAAAACAAATATATCTGTTATTCTCGTTACAGGATCTACTATCCAATATTCTTTTACTCCATATTTTTCATATATCTTATATTTTCTTATTCTATCATGTGTAACATTACTAGATAATATTTCTACTACTAGTGTTGGTACTCCATATATTCCATCAGATTTTATCTTTTCCATATCACATACTATCATTATATCTGGCTGAACCACTATTTCTCTATCTTCTTTTTCTTTTCCATCTAAAAAAACATCAAATGGTGCTATATATGATTTGCATTTTTTTTGTTCAAAAAAATTGCCAAATACTCTTGAAATCTTTCCTAATATATCTTGATGAATTTCTTTTGGACTTGCAAATAAAAATATTTCCCCATATATTAACTCATACCTTTTATCCCCAAATATTGCTTCTGCCTCCTCATATGTATAATTGTTTATTTTATATGCTTCTCTTGGCTCTTGTAACATAGATATATTATCTTTTTCATTTTCCATTTTATATTTCTCCTTTCTATCTCTATTTAACAAGATATTCTAAATTTATTATTGTCAATATTTTTTAAATCTACTTCTAAACCATTAAAGATTTTTGATTTAACTATTCCATTAAATAAAATTTTACTTATTAATTCATATTTATTTAGATTATCTAATACATATATTTTTACTAATCTTTTATTTATATCAACTATCCAATATTCCTTTACTCCATATTTTCCATATAGCTTCATCTTCTTTTTATTATAATTAGTAGCATTAACTTCTATTTCAACTATTAATACTGGTACACCATATATTCCATCTTCTTTAATATATTCTTCTTTTTGTATTACCATAATATCTGGTTTTATTATATATTTTGCTATTTCTTTATTATCACTATCTAATATTAAATCAATTTGTCCCAAAAATGGCTCATAATTCTTATTCTTAAAATATTTTCTAAAGGTTTCAAATATTTCATACAATATTCGTTGGTGAGTTAATCTTCTGTTTGATATTAAATATTTTTCTCCATTTATTACTTTAAATCTATTATCTGATATATTTTCTATCTTATCCATTCTCATCACCTCTGGATATATTGTACAACAATTTTCTTTATTTGTCAATTTGGCATTTATATATTTTCTAATTCATATATTTTTTCAAAGGTAATATTTTTCTCTCTTAATGTACTAGTATCATAAACTATTGAAAAGCATTGATAATACTTAGCAATAGCAATATGCAAAGCATCATTATATCTGCTTTTTTCAATAATATTATTATCTACATATCTTTTTGCAATTTTTAATATAATATTATTTATTTTTAAAATTTTAACATTTTCAATTCTTTTTAGCATATCTTTATAAGATATCTCTTGTTCATACATACAATAACTTTTTAATTCCAATAGTGTTAATTCAGATATATATAAATCCATTTTCATTTTACTAAAAGTTTCTTCAAAATATGGATTTACTAAGCAAGATATATCTAAGTACGCCCTCCTTATTCTACTAATTCCTCTTAAAACCGCTTCATTTTCCATTATTTAACCTACCTTTCTACATAATTCTCTTTCCATTTCTGTTAATGTATAGTCTTTATTTTCAATTTTGTATTTTACTAACTCATTTATATTTTTTAATTCATTTACTTTTTCTATAGCTTTAACTGTTGGTAATAATTTTTGGTATTGTTTTTCAATTTGTGTATATATCTTATCCATTGATTTAACATCACCATCTTTAAAAGCTTTTTCCCACTTATTATATTTTTCATCTATCTTTTGTAATATTTTTTCTTGTCCTTCAAACCTATTTTTAGTTTCATCACTTATTAATTTATCTATTATTATATCTTTGCAATCAGATAACTTATCTGCTATATTTTTATCTACATCTTTCAATGTATTAATTGCATTAGTTACTGTATCTGATATACTTCCAATAAATCCTTTTTCTTCAATTATATTTTTAACATCTTGCACATCTGAAACACTTCTATTTTTATCAAAAATATTGTCAAAAACATTTTTTATTTTATTTTGCACTACATCATTTGTTAAAATATTCTTAGCTGTTATAACTATTGTTTCTGTGCTTTTCCTTAATGGTAATGCTTTTACCACATTATCAAAAGTTTTATCAAAAACTTGTGCATTTAATTCCATACTTATTCCTCCTTAATTATCAACTTTTTTAACATAAATAATTAAAAATACCATAATCCATATACTAATAAAATTCCAATAAATAATTATTCTCCCTATAAAATCATTAACCATAATATTATAATTTTCTGTATTAGAATTTATAAAATTAAAATAAACAAAAAGTGACATCCCTATTAAAATTATTAAAACAATTCTTGCAGACATCGTTTGTTCATTCCTATTAACTTTTTCTCTATAAACTTTCATATATATGTTTTGTGTTTTATCTAATAAATCATAAAAACTTCCCCCATTTATATAACAACTTTCTAAATTTGTTATTAATTGCTTAAATCTATCAATATTTATTTTATTTTTTAGATTATCAAAAGCTTGAGCGATATTTACTCCATTATTAACCTCAAATATAAATATTTTTATATATGTTTCTAATGGTTTTCCTGCATATTTAGCAGTATTTTTAAAAGCTAAGATTATATCATTATATGTTCTTACTTGATTTTTTAATTGGATAATATATGTTATAAGATTTTTTTCTAATTTTTCTTCATAGACATCTGCAAGAATTAATAATGCAAATATTGGAATAAAAGAAATGCAACCGCTTAATATTAATGTTGCAATTTTCAATTTAAGAATACTAATTAAAAGAATATATGATATGAAGAATAGTATAATACATAATAATATTATTGTCTCTGGGATAAACCACCATAATAATTTATTTTCTGTAATTCCTGTTTTTATTAATAACAAATATATCTTATCTCTTAAATTATATTTTTCATTTATATATTTTTTATTTTTTCTATATACCATTTTTTGTATATATTTTTCATTTTCATTTAAAAGCTTTTGCTTTATTTTTTTATGTACATTTTTTTCATATAAAATATTTAAACAAAAATATATAAATATACTAATTGTAATAAACAATAAAATTTTAATTGCCATTTTCCTCCTCCATTATTCTTTTTATTTCTAATTCATTAATATCAAATTTATTTTTAACAATATATTTAGGATCATTTATCTTTTTAAAATATCCTTGAACTTTTCCATCAATTATTTTATCTATAACAAATTCAAATAATTTATTATAAATTATTTCTTGCTTTTTTATATCATAATATACTTCTGTTATTTCTTTTACTTTAAAATTTTGCATATATATTATTAATTCAATACTTGTCCCTAATATTTGCTCTAAATATTTATTTGTATATTGAATCGCCCTATTATCTCTTTTCATTAAAGTAATTAGTCTGTTAATTGTATTTGTTGAACTATTAGAATGAACTGTTGCATATCCACTATGTCCTGTTGAAATACCATCAACAAAAGTCATTGCTTCTGCTCCTTTTAATTCACCAACAACAATTGCATCATTTGACATTAAAAGTGCTTGTTTAGATAGTTTTTCTAATGTTATATTTTTGTCCTCTGTTCTGTTTTGCACCATTTCTCTTTGAATAATATTATCATGTTTGCAAAAAAGCTCTGCTGTTTCTTCATTAGAAGTAATAGCAACTGTTTCTGGAATTTTATTAATAATTGCTCTAAGTAAAGTAGTTTTTCCACTCGCACCTTTGCCACTAATTATTATATTAATACCAGAAATAGCACATTTTATTAAAAAAATATATATTTGGGGATTTATCATACCACTACCAGAAAGTAGTAGAGTTTCAAGATTTTTTAAATTATTAGGTCTATGAATTCTAATAACCAAATTGGGACTAATAATATTTACAGGTTCAATTCCCGCTTCTATTCTTAAATTATTTTGTTTATCACTAACAACTGTAACTGGAATTTCATTATTAATTTTTCCACCGTTTTTAAGAATACAATATCTAACAAAATTTGAATATTCTTTTTCATCTTCAAATTCATCTATTGCTTTTAACCATTTACCATTTTTCTTTATATATATTTTATTAAACTCAATTGCTCGAATATCTGAAACTTCTTCATCTTCTATATACTTTTGCAATATATAGTAACCAAAGAAACGATCCATAACATTTTTAACAATTTTATTAATATCTATATCTCTATTTGAATAACTATTAACAACTTTTTCTTTAACTAAATTTTCAATACTCTTTTTGTTTTTCTCACTAGAAATATTACTAAGCATTTCTGAATGTTTATCTAATAAAAAATCTATAATATTATTTACAATCTTATCATTATTGGCCTCATATATCATTTTATCTTCTTGCACAATACTTTGGTTACTGCTGTCTTGCAAAGGATTAATTAACACTAAAACACCTCCTTAATAGCCCTACTTAGCTTTGAAAAAATAGGTTTCTTATCATATATACCTAATAATTCTTGATATTTTTGTTTTTCAATAATATCTGTAAAAACAATTGGAACATTATTATTAATACTTTCTATATATTTATCTTTATAATCAAAAACTTGAACAATCTCTAAATCTTTTTCAATATCATTTATACTTTGCCTATTTAAACTAAATCTAGTTTGTTTATTTAAAATAAATTTAATTTTATTAAATAATACATTCCATGCTTTTGTATAAATATATAAAATGTTTTTCATATTAGATATATCTGTATAATTACCTTGAAAAATATAATAAATTAAATCTGCATTTTCCAATGCCCATTTAGTAGAATCTAAAAATAAGCTACTATTAGTATCAATAACAATATAATCATAAAGTTGCTTTGCTTTATTTAGTATTTGATTATAGTAATTATCACATAAAATACTTTGACAAACGAACATTGAATTATTTCCTGTAATAATTGATACATTTTTTTCTTTTGGATATGTAATAACACTTTTTTCAAAAATATCATAATCTAAATTATCTTTTTGTATACAATCAACCATATAGTTTAATACACATCTTTTATCATTATCTAAATTGCAAATAATTTCTTTATTCAATTTATTAACACCAAGAATTTTATCAATATTTGCTGTTGTTGTATCTAAATCAATAATAAGTACTTTTTTATTATATTCTTTTGCAATAGTAATAGCTAAATTACTTACAAATGTACTTTTTCCACTTCCAGATAATCCATTTACAGTTATTATCTTTTTGTCTAAAACATTTCTAATAGTTACACTATTTAGATTCTTTGTATTATTAAGTTTTTCTTTTAAATCAATTATTTGATTATATAATTTTTTCTCATTAGGATTTTCAATTTCATTATCTATATTTTTACATAATAGTTCTAATGTTATTTCTTCTGAATTTATTATTTTAAATATTCCTTTAGATATTAAAAAATTAATAAACTCTTTATTCTCTTTATCTAGTATAATAATAATATCTATATTTTGTTTTGTATCTATAATAGCTTCAATAAACTCTTTTTTATCAAGTTCACCATCAAGTTCATCATATATTACTAATTTATCTATATTATTTTTAGAAATGACATCCAAAACTGCCTCTTGATAAGCAATATCACCAAATAATATGTTATATTTTTCTAATTTTCTTAATTCATTATTAATATTTTCATTTCCAATACCAGTTATAATATTATACATAATCTATCCTTTCTAAATTATCTTTATTTTCAATTATATCTTTTTCAAATTCACTGCTAGATACATTTAATAAAATATTATTTTTATTAATAATTAGCAAGCATTCTCCTCTTAATAAATTTAATATTCTGTCTTTTTCATTTTCTGAAATATATATTAAATTTTTAAGTTCAGATATATTTTCTTCATTTAATTTAAAAATTGCTTTTATACTAGAATTATTTATAATAGCTTTTCCATAAACATTTTGATTAATAATTAAATCAGAGATATCTTGAGTTATGGCTGTTGCTCCACCCTTATATTTTCTAATAGTTTTAAATATTTGTATAACAAAGTTAGCACATAAATCATTTTCTTTTGATGAAATTAGTCTCCATATTTCATCAATATATATAATCTTTTTTTGCAGATTATCTTGTTTAACTATATTCCAGAAAAATTCTATTATTACAAATAAAGATAAATTCATATATTCATCTTTAACATCACTTGTATCAATAAAAATCGAATTATTTTCTTTATCTACATTTGTATAATTGTTAAAATACTGCAAACTACCAAATATAAAAGGTTTAAGTAAATATATTAAATTAGGATATGTATTTTCTTTTAGAATAACATCATACAAATCCTGAATTCTAGGCATCTTATCATATGACTTAAATTTAGGTTTAATAATTAGTCTATTACTATTTTGTCTTTCATATAAACTTTTATTATCAAAAGTTATTCCTTTATCTTGATATATTTGAATAATCTTTTCTTCTAAGTAATTTTTACTTTCTATATCTAAATCGGGAAAAACTATAGAAAAGAAAATATTTAAATTTTGTATTTTTTCTTGTAAATAACCAATATTTTCATTATTAATATTTGAATGTTCATATATATCAAAAATATTAATATATGTATTAGTATTATTGCCAAGCTTAATATATGTTCCATTAAGTTTTTTGCAAATATTTTTATACTCCCCTTCTGGATCTATAACAAATTGCTTAGTATTAAGCAAACTGTTTCTAATTACTTGCAATTTAGTGAAATATGATTTTCCACTTCCACTAGCTCCAAACACACAAATATTAGAATTAATATATTTTTCGCTATCAAACCTATCTATAATTATTAATGATTTATTTTGAATATTATATCCATAAAGAATTCCTTTCATATCTGATACACTACATGAAATAAATGGATAAAAACTTGATACAGTTTTAGATATCATGTTTCTTTTAGAATTATATTTAATTTCTTTTGAATTTATATTAAATGGTAAGCAAGATTTATATAAATATATATGTCTAAAATATGGTACTTTTCCAATTAATCCATAACTATATAATATTGACTGAATCTTATTAATACTATCTTTTAGCTTATCTAAACTATCTTCATAAATACTAATATACATATACACATTGTATATTTTTTCATTATTTATTTGAAGCTCTTTTCTTATTTCTTTAGCATCATTATATGTTATATTTAATACTTCATAATCTTGTTTATTACCAGAACTCATTTTCATATCTGTATTAACATTTCCAATATGATAGGTTAGTTTTTTAATAACTTCATAGCTATTAATTTTTTCTAAAAACATTGAAAACTGAATGTTACTATCTAAATATAATAATTTTTCAAGCAAACCTATTTCAATAATTCTTGGATAATCTACAATTATCATACCTGAATAATATAGACCATCAACAAGTAAATAAGCAGGATTTCTATTATCTAATAAGCTGGGCATAATTCTATCTATAACTTCATTTTTAAAATTGAACTTATTTAATGTTTTCATAACTATTTTCCCTTTCGTTTAATATTTGTGATACTTTTTTTATTAAATACTCATCATCATAATCAGAAAAATCTGTAACTATATTCCCACATTTAATTAAATTTTCTTTTATAACTAAATACATATCATTTAAAATATTTATTATTTCATTTATTGGATTATTATTAAGATTTTTAATTGAGAAAACAATATAGAATTCTTTTGAATAAATATAATTTGAATTTGTTAGATTTAAGATATATTCAATATATTTATATGAAATTTCATTTTTGTTATTAATTGAATTAATATAATTAATATGATTTTCTACATTTTCTTTTTTAGTTTTAATAAATATTTGAAAATCAAATGAACAAATTTTTAAGAATTGATTATATTGGTTTAAAATTTGCCTTTTCTCAGTTTCAGATTTTAAACTAAAATTAATTGGATATACTTGAACTATTTTTGCATATATATTATTTTTTAAAACTAGTACATTTTTTTGAATATCAATAATATCTAATAAAGCTTTTATATTTTTTATTTTCATCACCAAATACATTTTACTATAGTTTACCATTATTTGTCAATAAAAATCGTTCGACCAAATATGACAAACCAGCTTGAAAATAGCTTGTTTACACCATTACATGTTTTTATTTTTTTAATATTTTTATTTAATTTAACATATATTTAATTGGTGATATTTATGATGAACTATATTTGGTCTTTTATGATAATACTCTCTCTTATATATTCGATTATTTTTAATAAATTAGATATTGCTACAAATGCAATGTTTGATGGGGCTAATGATGCTGTAGATCTTACAATATTAATGTTTGGACTAATAACTTTATGGAATGGTATTATGAATATTTTATCGAATACAAGTATTATGCATTGGATATCTAAATTAATAACCCCTATAATCTCTAAAATATTTTCTGGTTTAGATAAAAATTCTAAAGCATATAATTATATTTGTTTAAATTTCACAGCAAATTTATTAGGTCTGGGGAATGCTTCTACACCACTTGGATTAAGTGCTGTCAAAGAATTAGAAAAGGAAATAGACGGTAAAAAACATATTTTAAAATTAATATTAATAAATACTGCTGCACTTCAATTAATTCCATCTACTGTAATCGGACTAAGAAGCATGCTTGGAAGCGAAAATCCAAATTCAATTATATTGCATATATGGATATGTTCACTTATTTCAATTACAACAGCTTTATTTAGCTATAATTTATTATTAAGGAGAAAAAAATTATGAATATTATAAATTACATTACATCGTTAATAATTCCACTTTTTGTATTAATCACTATATTTATTGGAATAAAAGAAAAAAAGCCAGTATTTGACCTTTTTATAGATGGTGCTAAAAGTGGTGTAGATACTGTTATAAAAATATTTCCTAATTTAATAGCTCTATTTTTAGCAATAAATATTTTTCAAGCTTCAGGATTATTAGATTTTATAACTAATTTACTAAATCCAATAACTTCACTTATTGGTATTCCACAAGAAATTTTGCCACTTGGTATACTGCGTCCTATTTCTGGAAGTGGTTCAATGGCACTTCTTCAAAAAAATTTAGAAATATTTGGTGTAGATTCATATTTAGGGAAAGTAGCTGCAACTATTATGGGAGCTGGTGAGACTACATTTTTTACAATTGCTATATATTGTAGTGTTACTAAAATAAAAATACCTAAAAAACTTATAATTTCTGCTCTAGCAGCTGATAGCATGGTTATTCTTTCAAGCATATATATTTATAAGTTTTTCTAGGTATATATATTATTCAAAAAATTTACCTAATAGCCCATCTAATATGAAATTAGATGATACAAACTCTTTAATTAAATTTCTAGTATAAGGTATCTTAATTATTGCAAATAATATTCCTATCATTATTATTATTGTTAATACTTTTGCAAGCCAATCCCTAAAATCTTGTTTCTTGTCCCTGATATAACCATTTCTATATAAATATTGGTTATATAATTCATCATAATAAACCTGTGCTTGTCTACGTATCTCTTCATCTGTTACATTAAATGGACTACCTTGCTCTTGTTTTTGTGTTACAACTTCTGTATATTCATTTTGATTATTTTTACCATTATTTATATTTTGTTTAGTCTCCTGCTTAAACTTTCCGCTTCTTTTCATTTCTTCTATTATTTCTTGCATCCTAAATTCTTTTAATTCATTATCATATTGCTGTTTTTTTACAGGATCAGTTAAAACTTCATAAGCTTCATTTATTAATTTCATTTGCTCTTCTGCTTCTTTTTTATTTTCTTCAGGTTGCAAATCTGGATGATATTTCTTTATAAGTAATTTATGAACTTTTTCAATTGTTTCTTTTGAAGCACTTTCATTTATTTCTAATACACTATAATAATCTATCATATTTTTCACCTATTTCTTATTTTTTTAAAAAAATCTTTTAATATTTTAGAACATTCTTCTTCCATTATTCCTACTTCATATTCTACTTTATGATTAAATTTTAAATCATCAAATCCTTTTAATTTAGATATAACTGCACCTGTTTTTATATCTAATGCACCTATATATATTTTATTTATTCTTGATTGAATAATTGCCCCTGCACACATCATACATGGTTCTAATGTTACATACATTTCACATTCTTCTAATCTCCAGTCATTTATCTTTTTACATGCTTTTTGTATTGCTAATATTTCAGCATGACCACATGGATTATTAGTGCTTTCCTTTATATTATGAGCTCTAGCAATTATTTTATTATCTTTAACTATAACAGCTCCTATTGGAACTTCTTCTTTTTCATATGCTTTTTTAGCTTCATTTAAAGCCTGTTGCATATATTTTTCTTTCATAAAAATCACCTTACACTTTATTTACAACCTCATTTTACTATTAAATAACCAAAATATCAATATGTATATGTATTTTTATTTGACAGTTAACATAATAAATGCTATAATATAACTAGGTAAATATTTTTTTATTTGGGGCATTCAATTTTTGGAAGAATGGTTATATATGTTAATTGGTCGCGTTCCGACACCATGTCATATGTAACATCCCATTATATGAAGGTATTCCAACCTTCAGAAGGAGACATTATGTAAAATTTTTTTGTCTAAAATAAGGATTGAGTATACTCAATCCTTTCTCTTTATAAATAAAACGCCTAAATACTAGTAAAATCTTAGTATTTAGGCATTTCTTATAATTATTTATATTGGTGTACCTAGCTGGATTCGAACCAGCGGCCTCTCCCTTAGGAGGGGAGCGCTCTATCCTACTGAGCTATAGATACATTTTATATTAATCTATGCTTTGTAATAATTCATTTAGTTTATTTACATCAAATGTATATTTTTTATTACAAAAATGACATTCTAAATCAATATCTTTACCTTCTGAAATGATATCTTTTAATTCATCTTTTCCTAAACTAATTAGACCTTTAGTCATTCTATCTTCACTGCAATCACATATATATTCATTACTAATTTCACCTAACATAGTTAATAAATATTCATCACCTGTTATAGTTTTGGCAATATCATATAAAGAAATATTATCACTTAACATTTGAGTAATGCTTGGTACATTTGATATTATTTTTTCTAATTTATCTATAATTTCTTCTGTTGCATCTGGCATTAGTTGAAGTAAATAACCACCTGCTTTTTTTACTTCATTATTATCATCAAAACAAACTCCTAATGCTAATACAGTTGGTATTTGTTCTGATGTTGCATAATAATTAGCAAAATCTTCTGCAATTTCACCAGATACTATTTCAGATATCCCTACATATGGCTCTTTTAAGCCAATATCTTTTATTATATAAATATATCCTTCATTTCCTACAATACCTTGTACATCAAGTTTCCCATTTTCTTTTGGTTTAACTTCTATCTCAGGATTTGTTACACATCCTTTAACTTTTGCTCCTTTTTTAGTAACAACTGTCATACTTCCTATAGGTCCATTTCCTTTAACTTGAAGTGTTACATTATCTGTATCTTCTTTTAAATCAGCACCAATAATAACCCCCATAGTTAATAATCTTCCTAATGCAGCTGTTGCTGTTTTAGATAAATTATGAATTTCTTTTGCTTTTCTTACAACTTCTGTTGTATCAACACATGTAATTTTAGCCATACCTTCATATGCTAAAAACTTTTCTACATTACTCATTTTTCCTCCTAAATATTTTTAAAAGCTCAGCAATAATAGAAGCTGAGCTTTCATTAACTTATTAAAGTACTACTGTTACATTTGATGCTTGTGGTCCTTTTTCTCCATCTATTACATCAAAAGTTACTGTTGCTCCTTCATCTAATGTTTTATATCCATCTATATTAATTGCACTATAATGTACAAATACATCTTTACCTTCACTTCTTTCGATAAATCCTATTCCTCTTTCTGGACTAAACCATTTAACTGTACCTTTTTCCATTATTATTTCCTCCTTTGCATTATTTAAATATTATGATACTTTCAACCATCTTGTTTTAAATCTATTATAAATACCCACTTTTATTAATAATCAAAACTGTATAAGTTATATCATATTCTAAGTTTAAATTCAATACTAAAATGGATTAATTTTGTTTTTTATATAAACAAAATTAGTAAAAGGAATCAGATTGATTCCTTTTACTTGTTACTTTCTTTCATTTTTTGTTCCAACTTCATACATACTGCAGATATAATAAAAAATAAAATAAGTGATGTGATTGCAATAGGATAAGGCGTTGCTATTTTCATTAAACCTTTCTCTTTGGCAACAATTGAAGAAAATGATAATATAAGTATAATACCATTTATTCCTTCTAATGTAAGCCATATATTTAGTTTCACATTTTTCTTTTTTATTATATCATAACTCGATGTAAATATTACCGCAAACATAACAAATATAAATAATACAAATAAAAACATTCCGCCATGTAATTGTATATGTTTTGATAATCCATACATCATTAATAATGTACATATTACAGACAATACTAGTGATATAACTGCTTTCTTCCAATTCATATAATACGTCCTCCTTAAAAATAACTTTTAATTTTGATTTATATTTTTTAATTTTTCACAATTATATCATAAAATTAAAATTATGTAAATAAAAAACATCAAACTATAAGTTTGATGTTTTTGGTAGCGGCAGTTAGAATCGAACTAACGACACTACGGGTATGAACCGTATGCTCTAGCCAACTGAGCTATGCCGCCATATTTAAATGCTAATTAATAATAACAAATTAATTAGCATTTGTCAATAACTTAATTTATATTTTGATAAAAATTAATAAATTTGTGGTTGATTTAACATCATAAAATTACTAAATAGCTCATTTGCAGATTTAACATTACCCAAATTAACACTTTCTTCTTCATGTTTAAACGATAGTTTTTCATCAAATGTTATAACAATTTTTGTTGTTTGATTTAGATTAAAACCAATATTCCCTTTTCCTTCTATTTCACCTTCATTATTTTCTTCTCCTGTAAATTGAGCAAACATTTTATATTCTCCATATTCAGCATTAATAGAAAAATTGTAATTTTCAATATTAAATTTAAAGTTAAAATTCCCTGCTGATATAGTTAAGCTATACATATCATTATTTTTAGTTAATGATAAATTTATCTTTTGATTGTTTTTTTCTAAATCAATACTTACACCGTTTTCATTTATATACATATTAGCTGTAAATTTAATAATTGATTTTTCTGTTCTTGTTATTACTATTTTATCTGTTTTAGAATTTAATAAACCAGATGTGTATATATCTAATTTTGTAACATTACTATCTAATGCTTCAATTTCTTTAATATTTTTTATATCTTCTTCTACATTTTTTACTACTTTATCTTTTTCTATATCGTTAAGATTTGAATATAATTCAATAAACTCTTCATTTTCTTTTAATACATTTAATGTATCAATTATTATTTCTTTTACTCTTTTATCTGTTAATGATATACCTATTTTAGTTTGTTTTGTTGTATCATCTGTTAATCTATAAAAATCTAAATCTTTTAATTGCTTTTTTGCAGTTTTGTATATTAAGTTATACATTTGTTGTATATCTTTTATATTATAATTTTCATTTACTTCAATTTTTTCATCATTTAACTGATATGTTTGATTATTTAAATTAATATATATTATACCTTCTTTTTCATATAATCCTGCATTAATATTTTGCCCTTGCATTTCAGAAGATAATTTAATTATATTATATTCATTTTCCTTGCTTAAATTTGTATGTATAGTTCCTGTTATTAACTCAGTAGATACTTTTTCATTTTCAATGTTTTGTTCCATATTTGCTTTAAAAGTAACATCTTCAACTATATTTTCTTTATCATATTCACTAATAATATCAAACCCATTATTTACAGCTATATCAAATATTTTATCTACTCTTGACATAACAGCTAACTTATCATTAGATGTATAAAATATTAATCCACCTATAACACCTACAAAAACTATTAAAAAAATTAATATAGCAACAATTTTTTTGTTTTGTTCATCATTAAACCTATATTCCATCTTTTTATCCTCCGTTCTTTTTTTCTTTATACTATCATAAGTAAATTAACATTTCAATATTAATTTTTACTAAATCCATTTCCTAAAACTTCTTTTGCTTCATTAATTATTACAAATGCATTTGTATCTATATTCTTAACTATTTCTTTTAAATCAGATAATTGATATTTATTTACAACACAATAAATAACTTGTTTTTTGTTTTTTGTATAATATCCTTCAGAATTTAATAAAGTAACTCCTCTACTTAACTTTTGTATAATAATATCTGCTATTTCATTTGTTTTATTTGAAATAATATATACAGCTTTTGCATAATTTATACCTTCAACTATAATATCTATTGCTTTTTTAGAAATGAATATTGCTATAATTGAATATAGTCCAACATCAATATTTTTAAATACAAAAATAAATAATCCTATAATGATAATATCAAAAATAACTATTACTTCCGTTAAGCCTACTTTCTTAAAATAATGATTACTAATTTTTGCAATAAGCTCGCTTCCTCCAGTTGTTGAATTAGCTATTAAATTAAGTCCTATCCCTGTTCCAGATAATATTCCACCACAAACACTTGCTAAAAGTAAATCATTAGTTACAACAAACTTATCTTGTAATAAATTTGAAAATAGACCATAAATTAATATAGATATTGTTGTTCTAAAAATAAATTTAAAACCAAATAAATATGCTGAATAGATTATAAATATTATATTTAATCCAATTATAATTGTACCAACTTTTATATCTAAAAAATAATTAATAATTGTAGCTAAACCAGAAAATCCACCAGTAGATAATTGATTTGGCAATAAAAAAATACTAACACTTGTTGCTAATAATAAATCTCCTAATATTATTAAAATATAATCTTTCAATGTTTTCATAAAATTCACTCCAAAAATAAAAATACAAAAAATAAATATCACTATCTATTTTTTGTATAATATGTTATTTTATTCATTTTTAATTTATTTACTCTCTTTTTTTCCTTTAAATAATACAACCAATAAAAATTTTGGTAATACCATCATTCTTCCAATTCTTGATGGCTGTTTTAATAATCTATAAAACCACTCAAGCCCTAGCTTTTGGAATATTTTTGGAGCTCTTTTTACAGTTCCAGCAAAAACATCTATTGTGCCACCACAGCCAATTGCAATTTTTACATTTAACTTATCTTTATTATCATATATAAATTTTTCTTGTTTCTCCATACCTAAGCCTACAAGTAAAATATTGGCACCAGATAAGTTTATATTTTCAATTATTTCTGGAATAGCGTCTTGATTAAAATATCCATCTTGAAGGCCAACAACTTTTAAATTATATTTTTCTTCAAGTTTTTGTTTAGCTATCTGAGCAACACCAGGTTTTGCACCTAAAATATATACTTTTTTTTCTACACTACTTTCAGTATTTTCAAATAAATTACAAATTAAATCAAAACCCGCTACTCTTTCTTTAAGAGGTGTTTTTAATATTTTACTTCCATAAATAACTCCTATCCCATCTGGAATAACTAACTCAGAATTATTGATAATGTTTTTGAACTCTTCATTTTTTCTTGCATGCATTACTATCTCAGGATTTGGAGTTATTATCATATTAAGTTTATCTGATAATAGAAATTCATTGCATTTATTAACAGCATCTTGCATTTTAACATTATTAAAATTAATACCTAAAACATTAATCTTATTTACATTTTCCATCTAAAATATCTCCCATAATTTCATTTATAATTTTCTTTCTACTATCTGTATTTTCAAAAACTTTTTTATCATATTTATCGTTAAATATCTTACCTACTTCTTTCAAAATAGCCTCTTCATTAAGTTTAGAATAATCTGAAACTGCTTTCATTCCTATATCTTGTAAAAATCCATCTATTTTTGGGTCATAACTAATTCCTATTGTTGGAACATTTGCAATAGTTGAAAATACTAATGAGTGTAATCTTACACCAATATTTAAACTCATTAAAGACATTAATCCAGCTACTTGAGATGGCAAAAATTCTCCATAAATCAAATGATTTTTTGTTTCCATTTTTTCTATTACTTTAACTGTAAAAGCATAATCTTGTGATTTATGAAATGGTATAAATACTATTTCTGCATTATGTTCATTAGCTATTTTATCTAATACTCTAGCAAAGTTAACTTCATTTCTAATATTTTTCCATGGTCTTAAAGAAACTCCGATATATGTCTTTTCATTTGAATAATTTTGAATATATTTTTTTATTAATTGAGTATTTTCTTTTTCTTCTGGTACTTTAAGTCCAAATATTAAATCTGTTGCAACTATAGTTCTAGAAATATCAAACTCTAATCTTTTCATTTCTTCTAAAGATTTATTATCTCTTAAAACAATATAGTTTACTTTGGATAATATTTTTCTAGTAAGCCATATATTAAACTTATTATTTATAGGACCCATTCCTTGAAATAATATATATGTTTCTTTCTTTAAAAATATTCCTAATAATATTATGAATAAATAATACCAAATACTCGCAACTGTTGTTATATCTTGAAGCAAAGTTCCTCCTCCACTTATTAATATATCTGATTTTTTAATCTCAGACATAATCTTAAAAGGGTTACTTCTATCAATTGCATTAATATTAAATTGTTTTTTTGTTTTATCTGGGTTTTTAGATAATACAGTTACATCTAATTCTTTATTTTTTAATATGGTTGAAAATGTTTCAACCATTGCATCATCACCAACATTATCAAAACCATAATAACCTGAAATTACTACTTTTTTCATATTACTCCTTATTCTCTATAATATATTGATTCTCTCCAATGTTATTATCTATTTGTACCTTAACATTAATATCATATCTGCTTTTTATTTTCAATATATTTTCTTTCTTATTTCCAATTATTTTACTAATTTCTTTATTATTACATTTAATAATTAAATCTTTACTTCTTAAATCGTTATTTTTTATATATTCTTCTATTTCTAAAAAACGAATATATTGACTAACTAGCTCCCCAAATGCCGGATGGAACGGTCCAGCTACAACATCTCTACCTTCATTTATATTATCTGTTGTTTGAAGTCCCATTCTTATAACAATAATATTTTCTTTTTCAAACATTTGAAATAGCTTTGCACTAATTTTTATAGCTTTTTCTAAATCACATGCTTGATAGATTCCATTATAATACTCTTCCTCAAGTGGTGTATCTTTTATTACTAAAACAGGATAAATTCTAACACAATATGGTTTTAATTTTATAAACTCTTTTGCTGTTTGAATTTCTTTTTCTTCATTACTTTCTGGAAGACCTACCATCATTTGAAGTCCTAGTAATATACCATTTTTTTTAATAAGCTTGCTAGCATTAATTACATCTTGACTTGTATGTCCCCTAAGAGCTCTATTTAATACTTCATTATTCATTGACTGAACACCAAGTTCAATTAATCTAACACCATATTTTTTTAAATAATCTAATATTTCTTGATTAATATAATCTGGTCTTGTAGATAATCTAATACTATTAATCTTTTTATTCTTTATATATTCATTTGCAACTTTTAAAAGCTCTATTTGTTTTTCATATTCAATTCCTGTAAAACTTCCACCATAAAAAGCTACTTCTATATTAGAATAATCTATATTATTATTAATTTCCAAATACTCATCTATTATTTTTCTAACATCGTCTGTTGTAAGATCTTTAATTTGACCACTTATTTTTTTTTGATTACAAAAAATACATTGATTTGGACACCCTTTATGTGGAACAAATATTGGAATAATATAATTATGCTTCATATTTCATCCTTTCTATCGCCATCTTTGCAGCCATTTGTTCAGCTTCTTTTTTAGTTTTTCCAATTCCATTTCCTATTTGTACATTATCACATAATGCTTTCATATAAAATGTTTTATCATGTTCAGGTCCTTCTGCTCTAATAAGTACATATTCTAATTTTCTTGTAGGGTCTCTTTGTATAATTTCTTGAAGTGTTGTCTTATAATCTTTTACTCCTAACCCTTTAATAGACTCAGCTACATATTCTGCTAAATTATTTAAAATAAATTTTTGAGACTCAATATATCCTCCATCTAAATATATTGCTCCAATAACAGCTTCAACACAATCAGCAAGCATTGAAGGTCTTCTTTTTCCATTATTTCCAATATGTTCACTTCTACTTACTAATAAGAAATTACTAAAATTATGCTTTGTTGCGACTTTAACTAATGTTTTTTCACAAACAACACTAGCTCTAACTTTAGTCATTTCTCCCTCTGGTAATTCCGGAAAATTTTTAAATAAATATTCACTTATTGTTAATTCTAAAACCGCATCACCTAAAAATTCTAATCTTTCGTTATTTTCTATCTTGTTTTGTTTTTCATGTGAATATGATCTATGTACAAAAGCTGTTTCTAATAATTTTACATTTTTGAATTGATATCCTATCTCTATATCTATTTTTCTCATCTTTACCTCCTAAAAATAAACACTTCCAACCTAGCTTAAATTATATTATATATTTAGCTAAATTGGAAGTATATTTTAATAATTTAGTATAAGAATTGTCTTTAAAATAAATCTAAAAATTTTTCAAGCGTTATTTCATTCCACTCTTTACCATTCCATCTTAAAACTACCACACCATCAAGTTTAGGATCTAATAATAAATCCAACCATTCTTCAGTTATCTGACTGTCTGTTGCAATATAGTCTGAATGTTTTGCGATAGTTTTCATTACACCATTTATATTAGTTATGCCATCTTTATAACAAGTATTACTAATTTGTAACTCAAACGAACCTACCTTTTCCCGCAACTTTAAATCAATAACACCTATTTCTTTATAAATTGTTTTACCTGCCCACAAAATTTTCTTAGACATATTATTCCTCCTAAAAAATTCATCTACTTTTGACATAACGTCAAATAGCTTAACATGTTTTTTATACATTTTAAATTATACCACACTTTACATAATGTTGCAATTGTATATTTTTCATTTAGTTCCGAGAAAAAAATGCTAGAACTCTTTGTTCCAGCATTTTTATTTATTATTCTATTTTCTAATAATAGCTCCATTAGATTCAAAATGATTTATTAATGTATCTTTAGCTACTGTTATTTCTTCACTAGTTAATGTATGGTCATTTGCACCAAATGTGAATTTAATAGTAACAGATTTTTTATCACCCATTTTTTCTTTATCTTCAAATATGTCTACTAATGAATAACTATTCATGTTTTCTATACTGCATGTAGCTATATATTCCTCAATTTGTGAATACTTAACATCTTTATCTACAACTAAACTTAAATCTAATGTAACTGTTTGATATTTAGAAATATCTGCATATACTTTATCTTGTTTATCTATTTTATTTAATTCATCTAATTTAATTTCAATAATTACACTATTTAATTTTTTATCTATAGCATCTTTAATCTTAACATTTAAAACTGAAATATTACCTAATTCTTTATTGTTATATGTAATAATTCCACAATTTATTGGATTAATCCAACTATATTTTCTTTCAGTATCATCTATTATTTTAGGTAATATATTTTTAGTTAATTTTAAAATATTTGTAACTATTTCTTTACCTTTTAATAATAATTCTTCTTCAGATTTATTCTTACTAGCTAAAACAATTCCTAAGTTTTTATTTTCAATAGATGGTTTTCCATCAAAATGATATTCCCATACTTTACCTATTTCAAAAATATTTACATCAGCAAAATTTTTTACATTTTTATGTAACATATTAATTAAAGTAGGCATCATAGAAGCTCTTAAAACATTATTATCTGCATTTAAACTATTAATTGTTTTTATATTATCTTCAGTTTCAATTTTTAATTCTTTATTTAATTTTTTATCATACCAAACATAACTATGAACTTCAGATAAAGCATATTTTTGAGATAAAACATCTTTAATTATATAGTCTACTGTTTGCTCTTTTTCTTGTCTTACAATTTGAAGTGGTCCCATCGTTGTTTTTGGTACAATATTATCATAACCATAAATTCTAGCAACTTCTTCAACTAAATCTGCTTTAATTGAAACATCTTTTGTTGCTCTATAACTTGGCACTAAGACTTGCATTTCATCTCCATTTACTGTAACTCCAAATCCTAGTGATGACAATACATCCGCAATTTCTTTTGTTTCAAGTTCTATTCCTATAAGTCTATTAATATATTCTTTTGTTATATTTATTGTTATCTCAGGATATTTTTTTACATAAACATCTGTAACAGATGATACAATTTTAATATCTTTGTCTACATTTTTTAATAACTTAACATATCTTCCAATAGCTTGAATTGTCATTTCTGGGTCTAAAGTTTTTTCATATCTTGCACTAGCATCTGTTCTTAAACCTAATTTAATTGCAGATTTTCTTACACTTACACCATCAAATGTTGCTGATTCTAAGAATAAGCTATTTGTAGTATCTTTAATTTCTGTATTTTCACCACCCATAATACCTGCAATAGCAACTGGATTATTATCTTGGCATATCATTAAAGTATCTTCATAAATAGTTCTTTCTTCTCCATCTAATGTTTTAAATGTTTGCTCTTTTCCTAATGTTGTAATATTAACATGGTCAACTAATGATTTATCAAAAGCATGCATAGGTTGCCCTAATTCCATCATAATATAATTTGTTATATCTGCTAATAAATTTATTGCTCTTGAACCACAATAATATAATCTAATTCTCATATTAATATCTGATACTTTTTTAGTTATATTTTCTATTGCAATACTTGAATATCTAAAACATTTTTCCCTATCTTGAACATCTATATTTAATTTAGGTAAATTATTATATACTTCTAAATCTTCTACATCTAATGGTTTTAACTCTCTATGTGTAATTGCTGCAATTTCTCTTGCAATACCATAATGTCCCCATAAGTCTGGTCTATGTGTTAAAGATTTATTATCCACTTCAAATATTACATCTTCAATATCCATTATATCTTTAATATCTGTTCCAATAACAGTATCTTCTGGAAGTATCATTAACCCAGAGTGGTCATCACTTATTCCTAATTCTTTTTCAGATAAACAAACAGCTTCACTTAATTCACCAGCTATTTTTGTTTCTTTAACTTTCATACCTTGCACCATACTACCTATTGGAGCAACTGGTACAATTATTCCTGGCTCAACATTTGGTGCACCACAAAGTGATTGAACAACTTTTCCTCCGATGTCTATTTTAGTTATTTTTAATTTATCTGACTGAGGATGTTTTTCAGTAGATAATACTTTACCTGCAACTACACCAATAGTGTCAAATCCTTTTTTCTCAATACCTTCAACTTCAGCTGTTGCTAATGTAAAACGATTAATTAAATTATCTATATCTATTCCATCAAGATTTACAAAATCTTTTATCCAATTTATTGATATATACATATTTCTACCTCCTTAATTTAACCCTATTGGTTTTAAGAATCTTAAATCACCTGAATTTAATAATCTTATATCTGTAATAGAGTATTTCATCATAGCAAGTCTAGCTAATCCTAAACCAAATGCAAATCCTGAATATTCATCTGGATTAATTCCACCCATTTCTAAAACTTTGGGATGTATTAAACCACAAGGACAAAGTTCAATCCAACCTGAATTTTTACAAACCTTGCATCCTTTTCCTCCACAATACATACAGCTTGCATCTAATTCAAATCCAGGTTCAACAAATGGGAAATAACCAGGTCTTAATCTAACATTAACTTCTTTTCCAAAAACTTCAGATAGCATAATTTTCATGAAATATATTAAATTAGATACTGAAATATCTTTATCTATCATCATTCCTTCTAATTGGAAGAAAGTATTTTCATGTGAAGCATCTAAATCTTCATTTCTAAAACATCTTCCAGGAAATATTGCTTTTAATGGTCCATTATATTTTCTCATAATTCTATTTTGAGCTGCTGATGTATGTGTTTTTAACAATTCACCATTTTCAAGCCAGAATGTATCTTGCATATCTCTTGCTGGATGATATTTAGGTACATTAACAGCTTCGAAATTATTATATTCACTTTCTACTTCAAAACCTTCTTCAACAGTAAATCCCATTGATTTAAATATTTCTTCAATTTCTCTTTGAACAACTGTTATTGGATGAAGTGAACCCAAAGTATCCTCTGCTGGAATTGAGAAATCTATTTTTTTAGCATTTTCTAAACTTTTTAAAATAGCTTCTTCTTCTAATTTAGCTTTTTTAGTAGTTAATTCTTTTTCAATTTCTTCTCTTGTTTCATTAACCATTTTTCCTATTAATGGTCTTTCTTCAGCTGAAACATTTCCCATGTTTCTTAATATTAAAGTAAGTTCACCTTTTTTCCCTAGGTATTTTACTCTTACTTCTTCTAAACCATTTACTTCCCTAGCATTTTCGATTTCTTGCACACATGCTAATTTAATTTTGTTTAATTCTTCTTTCATCTTTTACCTCCTAAAAAAACAAAATAGCTATACTTAAGTCCTACATAGGACGAAGTATAGCTCCGCGTTACCACCTAAATTTATATTAAATACACTTCCGTATTTATATACACTCAAAACTTTTAACGCAAGTTAAACGATATTTCCTACTTAATTCAAAAATACATCTCAAAAGTGAAATTTCAATAAAGGTATATTAGTAGGCTCACAGCTTAATAACCTACATTCTCTCAAATATATTGTCTTTATCTACTTTGCTTTGTCATCGACTTTACTTTAATATATTAACATAAGTAAAAAAAAATAGCAAGAGGAAAATGAAATATTTATAAAATACTACGGAAAAGAGGTATTGAATTAATCAATACCTCTTAAAATAAACTTAAATTAATCTATCTAATGCAAATTTAGGTCCATGTATACATTGTCTAGCACAATTAAAACTTGGGAATGTACATCTTGCCCCTTTTGAATATGGAAGCAAATATTCATAAATTTCTGGTTTTGAATCTTTTGTATTATCCAAAAACATATTCATTGTTTGTTTTGTTTGGTCAGCTATTTCAAGCTGAGCTACTCCACATAATCTTTCTGTGCATTTTAAAACAAAATTTTCAACAGTTCCTCTTTCATTAATCTGTACAAGCATTCCTTGTGGGAAACAATCTGCTAATGAAGAAATATCTTTTAACCATTCATCTTCATATTTTGTACCACGTATACATTTAGGAACATAAAACTTCGGCTCATCAAGTAACATCATTTCATAACTTAATGTTCTATGTCTATGTGCTTGTGCAAGCTCGGCAAATGTTCCCAAATATGTTACACAATAATTTTCACCAAATTCATTTTCTCTCTTTCTTTTAGCAAATATAGAAAATCCTCTTTCCTTAACTTTTGTATTTAACTCTGGAACATATAAGTCTTTTAAAACTGGCTGATTTATAAAATCATTAAGAACTTCTTTTAATTTAATTGCAAAATTACTTTCATCTGAGTTCTCAATATATTCTTTTGCCCAATTTATTATATAATTAAGCTGTCCAAAAGATAAAGTATGTTCCATTATTGTTGCCGGTGTGAATACACTTATTAAATATCTTGCATTTTCCTGTGCTAATTTCATTGCATCTTTTTCAGGCATATCTGGATAAATTTTTAATATTTGGTTAAAATATATATCTATCCATTTTTCGTAAAGCTCTTTTTCCCTAAGTGAAGGTTCCATTTTTGTATATCTAGCAGATTTTTCAGAAGTGTTATATGCCTTCTCATTATTTAAAACCATTGCTAATATTTTAGGAATACCTTCAAAACTTAGATTATATGTTGGATGCCCATATACACTATGATGTCCTGATACTAATGTCCCCTTTGCACGTTTTTCTGTTTTTTCCTTAGGTTCATTAAATAGAGTTTCTAATGTATCTGGCATGTAACAAATGCCTGCTGATTTACCAGATAACATTATTGCCTCTTCTTTAGATAACTCATAACCTACTTTTGTTGAACCAATAATTCCTACCTTCATGTTCACATCTCCTTTAAAATATTTTTATCAATTGCCATACTATTTTTTTTGCATATTATATCACAGTAAAACACATATTGCATTAATATGTATAAAAATTTTTTTAAATTTTTTTCAATTTTTGTATTGACATGCCTAAAATATTATGTTATTATATATTCACTTGCAGGAGTGGCGGAACAGGCAGACGCACAGGACTTAAAATCCTGCGGGAGTTAAATCCCGTACCGGTTCGATTCCGGTTTCCTGCACCATAAAGTATCAGTACTTTGAGATATCATTGTATTGGTGCTTTTTTTATTTTATAAATTCAAATAATATCTTACTATACTAGTGCAGTTAATAACTGCACATTTTTATTCTTTTATATTGATATTAGCATTTGATAAATTATGCAAGATATTCTTGCACAATTAAATTTATTATAAAACTTACATGATTTTCCTTTTATTGTTGACAAACATTTGTTCGTATTATATAATAAAAACAGTTAAATATTCTTAAAAATTTTTTTAAAGGAGGTACATCTATGAAAGAAAAAAATGAGTTAATGGTCGAAACACAAAAAACGTTTGAAGATATTAAACATATTGATGAAAATGGTATTGAGTTTTGGTATGCTAGAGAGCTTATGGTTAGTTTAGGTTATTCTAAATGGGGAAATTTTGAAAAAGTAATAAATAAAGCAAAAGAGTCTTGCAATAATAGTAATTTTAATATTTCTGACCATTTTGCCGACGTCGGGAAAATGGTCGAAATAGGCTCTAGTGCTGTAAAACAAATCTTAGATTTAAAGCTAACAAGATATGCTTGTTACTTAATTGCACAAAATGGAGATTCAAGAAAGAAAACTATTGCACTTGCACAAACATATTTTGCAGTTCAAACACGAAAACAAGAATTAAGTATAGATGAATATAAACAATTATCTGAAGATGAAAAAAGATTATATACTAGGAAAAATGTTAAAGATAAAAACAAATATTTATTTAATACAGCTAAACAAGCTGGTGTAACAAATTATGGTAAATTTAATAACTATGGATATAAAGGCCTATATAATGGTGAAACTGCAAAAGATATTGCTAAAAGAAAAGGTATAAAAGATAAAGAAGATATTTTAGATTATATGTGTAGTACTGAATTAGCTGCTAATTTGTTTAGAATAACACAAACAGATGAAGTATTAAAAAATAAAAATATAACTAATGAAAATGATGCCTGTATAACACATCATAGTGTTGGACAAGCAGTAAGACAAACTATAAAGAAAATAGGTGGAACAATGCCTGAAGACTTACCTACTCCCGAAAAAAGCATAAAAGAATTAGATGATAAAGATACTAACTTATTATCCGAATAAAGTCAAAAGAAGAAACTAAAATTTTCTTAGTTTCTTCTTTTATTTTCTTATTCTTCTTTATTATTCTTTTTTGCTAAAACAAATGCATATATAGTTATAATTATTGATACTAAAATCACTAAAACTAATACTATTACTGTAAATATTGGTTTAAAAAATAATGAAATTATCATTAATATACCAGATATCATAAATGTATAACCAGTAAGTCTAGCTATTTTTCTATAATTTTTTTCATCTAATTTAGCTAGATATATATCATGTAAATGAATTCCTGTTCTAAAAGCAACCTTTTGGTCAGTTTTAGGAAAATAATTTCCAATTAATATAAATACTAAACCTACACATAAACATGATACTCTTCTAATATCAATATTATATCCTAATGCAAAACCTATTGTTGTTATATATATTACAATTGTTATAATAGGTATTATCCATTTACTTACTGCTATTAATTTATATTTTTTTTGTTCTTTATTACCTATATCACAAACAACACAGCAAAATATTTGTACTACTACCATAATAATTGGCAATCCAAATATTGCAAATTCTTTTGACCCATAATTATCTGGTTCATTATTTATATTAAAATGTATAGGAACTTCATTTGGTAATGCATCATAATAATACACCCCTACTAAAATTGGTAATAAACACAAAATACTTGTAATAATTAATACTTTCCAGTTAATTTTTTTCATTTTCCCTACCTCCTAACTGATAAATCCAAATTAATACTTCCTCAAAAACAGATACATTCAAGTGATAATAAATAAAGTTTTTATATTTTGTTTCACCTACTAAATCAGCTTTTTTCAGTTGTGATAAATGATAAGATACTGTTGCATTTGTTAAATTAAATTTTTCAGCTATTTCTCCAGCTGACTTCTTATCTTCTTTAAGCATTTCTAGTATATCTCTTCTTACAGGATCAGATATAGCTTTTAAAGTTTCCGAAATTCCCATATAACATCACCTCTTAATCTATTTAGATATTTTTCTAAATAGATTATACTATATTTTTCTATATAAAGCAAGACCTATTTAGATTTTTTTCTAAATAGGTCTATTATCTTTATTTTATTTCAATATCTATTACATCAATTTGAGCAGGATATGTTTCCATTATATAGCCTGAATATGTTATTTTTACATTTGTTCCAACAATATATAGTGCATCATTGTTTTTGCCTAAACTAATTCTAAATTTATCTGATGATTTTCTTTCTGCTTCATTTTCATTAGGTTCAACAATTATATATGATGATTCACTTTCTATAACTTTTCCGAAAAATGATTTAGTTTGCTCATTTTCTTCATCCGCTTCTTTTAAATATGAACATATAAGTATTTCTTTAAAATCTGATGTAATTTGATATAAAGATAATTCATTAAAAACTAATTTAACATGTATATAATTCCCTTCTTGTATTTTCTTAATATCATATAAATCATGTTGGTATTTAGATTTAGTTATTTTTCTATCATCTTTACCTGCAAATCTATCTCTTGTATTATCTATTGTTAATTCATACCCTTCATTTTCTATATATTTTAAATCATTAATAATTTCATCTCCTTCAATAGTATATGAAATTAATCTAACCGAATCATTTATTCTTTTCTTAGCAAAAGCACTTGTATTTGCAATAAATTCATTTAATCTTTTCAAATTCTTCACTTCACCATGCATTAATATAACTGCATTATCTTTATCTACTTCTTCATTATTATTTGCTTGCTCTAATGGTGGTGCATAACTATATCCCCATGTACTAAATATAACTGGAAGATTATTTTTCATTCTATCTCTATCTATTAAAAATACTATAACTAAACAGATTATACATATTAATATTATTCCTAATATTATAAATTTTAATTTTTTCATAAAATCATCTCCTCATATATTAGACACTATTTTTGTAAAAAAGTTTCAGTTAAAATTACTTTTTCCAATTATATAATAACATTATCTTTTCAGCAAGTTTTAATTATTAGTATTCATAAAACATATATATTGAAAAAAAATAACAGAAATGATATATTATTTTTATAATTATTAATTTGGAGGATAAAAATGAATAATATTAACCTACCTGAAAATAATTTAAAAATAATAGAAATAATTTTAAACAAATTTAACGAAAAATATGTAGACCACAAATATTTTACAGATGGTGCATATAGCAAAGTTTTATTACTTAATAATAAATATTTAATTAAACAAAGTAATAAATTAGCTTTAAAAGCAGAAGTTGAATTTTTAGAATTAAATAAAAATGAATATATGCAAAAAGTTTTATTTGTTGATAAAAATTATGATTTTGTTGCATATGAATTTATACATGGAGATATTATGAAGGATTTATCTGATATTTCTTTAAACAAATTAACTAAAACATTAGTTGAAATAGTATCAAAATATCCAAACTATAATAGTAATACATTTGGATATTTTGATGATCCTGTTAATTCTTGGCCAGATTTTTTAATAAGTGAAGTAAACTATTCAAGTCAAAATATAACTCAATATATTCCTAATAATGAAATAGTTTTTAAAGTAATAAAAGAACTAGAAAATTATCCTTTTGAAACAAAATTATTACATGGAGATTTTGGAACACATAATTTTGTAAAAAAAGATGGTAAATTTATTGGAATAATTGATCCTATGTCAGTAATAGGTGACCCCTTATATGATATTTTATTTGCTTTTGCTTCAAATATAAATATTATATATAACATATCTTTAGAACACATATATTCTTTAATTAACGAAGATAATAGAAAGATATTATTAATGTTAATTGTTGTTATGTACTCAAGAATATCTAGATGTTTAAAATATCATAAACAAGATATAGATAAATATATGGAAATTTGGAACAAATTAATAGAGCAAGTTTAAAACTTGCTCTATTGTGTTTTTATTTTTATTCAACATCAGTTTTCCATAAACCATGTTTGTTACAATATGCATACACTGATGCACCTTTTACATATTTAAAACGCGTTTCTGCATTTTGTTCTGGATATAATTGTTGCATATATTTTTTATCTTCTGTTACCATACATATCCATTCAATAAAATGTTCTTTTTCCATTACATGATTTACTTTTACAAATATTTCATCTTCTACTCTTTCAACAACTGGAATATGTTTTTCAATACTTGCTTCTACTGTATTTGGAACTAAACTTTCCATTTTTTCTTCGCAACACATAATTCCACAATTTTCACAAGTGCAATCTTCAATTATTAAAGCAGTAGCACCACATTTTTTACATTGTCTTATAACTAATTTTTCTTTCAAACTAAATCATCCTTTCAAAATTAATCTAAAACTTTTTTATCTGTATAGTTTTTTACTTTTTCTATTCCATATTTAATAGCTTTGCATGTAGCTATTACTAAAACATTAATTCCTACAAATCTAATATTAAATAATATACCATCACCAATATATTGCAAGATATTTTGTCCAAATGTTAATTTAGGAAACATGAAATAACAAATAGTATCTATTACTATACTCCATATTAATATTGATATTACAGATGCTAATAAATTTAATTTTTTATTATTAATTTTTCTAACTCCAAAAACAACTGCTCCAAAAACTAATATATTTACTACTGGGAATGCTATTCCTAAACTTAAATTTGCACCTATTAACATATATGCTACCCATGCTATACATGCAACTACTGCTACCTTTCTATTTTTAATATATGAACTTGCTAACATTAAAATTGAATTTATCATTTTTCTTCCTCCTTATATTTTTATTAATACTTTTCTATTTTAAAATCATATACTATATTATCTCCTATTACACAACTTGAAATTCCTTCTGTTGCATAATTACCATTAATATAATATGACCAATAGTACCCATCGCCTTGCTCTATATCCATAATTGAAGTAATATATGCTCCATATGGTCCATCTTCAACAACTATTTTAGCTTCTGGAATCTCTTCAATTATATCAACTAAATATCCTTTTTCTGTTTTAATTTCTTTATTAAATATTATACCTATATCATCTTTTCCATAAATGTTAACAGATATGTTTTTTTCTATTCCAACAGCTGGATAACTTCTAGATTCTTCTACTACCTTGCCTTCATTAATTAAATTATATCCAAGTATTGTTAAGCCAAATACAATTATTACTACTATAATTGATATAATAATTCTTTTTTTGTTTTTCATATATCTCACCTACTTTACTCTACTATTTATTACTTTCCTCATTATATCTTTTGAAGATTCATAATTAATTCTTTCAACTGCTTCTTCTAATTCAAACCACTGAATTGTTTCAATTTCTTCTTTTTGTGGTATTATTTCACCACCTATTTTTTCAGCTACAAAGAAAATAACCTGCTTCCAAACATTTTCTTTTGGTGAATATTCCACTATATATTTATCTTTATTGTTTGGAATTATTACATCAATATTAGTTTCTTCTTTTACTTCTCTTATTGCTGTTTCAATCTCTGTTTCCCCTAATTCCATATGCCCTTTAGGGAAATCCCAATGGCCTACATTATGTTTAACTAATAAAACTTTGTTATTATCTAAAACTATACACCCACAAGATTTTTCGTTATATTCCACAAATATTCTCCTTTCTGCAATGAATTTTATCATATTTTTGTTCTAATTAAAATAGTTTTTCAAATTTTATATACATTAATTTATTTCATCTACAACAATTGTTTGAAAATGATTTGATTTAATTAGATCCTTTAATTGAACTGGTAGAATTTTTATATTATCTAATTTATCTATATCTATCCATGTATATGTGCTTTTTCCAGAATCTTTATTTATGAAATTATTTTTTTGTGCAATTATATTATCATCATCTAATTTTATTCTAAAAACATAATATAATTCATGATATTTCGTTTCATCCATTGTGAAGAAATTTTCTATTATACTTATAAAATCTATTTTTTCTTTACTAATATCTATTTCTAATTCTTCATGTATTTCTCTAATAAGTGCTTGTTTTACTGTTTCTAATGTTTGTACTCTTCCACCTGGTATTACTGAGAAATCTATATTATATCCTCTTTCTAATAAAACTCTACCCTTATTTTCAAAAATTACACCAACTCTAAAATTAAACTTCACTCCATCAATCATTACTGAAATATCTTTCATAAAAATCTACCTCCCATACAATATTAATTAAATATACTATCAAAATCATTATTTTTTTCTTACTAAACTTAATTTTTCTAATACTTTATTGGTATTATTAAAATATCCAGTATATAAGGTATTATAATGAATAGATAATGTTTCACTGCAATAATATGGTTCAAGTGCATTAACTGAATATGGTAACTCAATCTTATTTTTCATAAAATCACCTCAAATATATTATCACATAAATAAGTAATTAGCAAATAGTAATCACCTTTTTAAGAAAAAAATAATGCTAACCTATTCTAGATTAACATTATCTCTATATTATTCAAAATTCAAAGTATCTTCTTGATTTATCTTTTCTATACTCTCCATATTGTAATATGTTGAAGGAACATCACCAATAATTACTACTTCACCAACTAAAATACTATTGCATGCAGTAGATTCTACTTGTTTTATAGGAGTAATTATTGTTATATATGCATTGATAACAATATATATCTTATGTATTGTTTGATTAATACCATTTTCAACAAACTCACTTTCAAAATCTATTTTAAAATCTGCAACTGGTAAAATATTTATTTTTATTTTAGGCCCAATATTAGCTAAAATATCACTTCCAAACATACTTCCTATTGGAAGATATACATATTCTTCTGTCATATTATTCATTTTTTCTTGTAGAGAATTAGAAATATCATCTAACAATTCATTCATAATTGCAGTATCTACTTGTACCAATTTTATCATTCCATTTTGGTCATTTTCTACATTAACTATATCTGTATATTTAATATCATCCATTTTATCATTAACAGCATCATTAGATATATTTATAGCAATTGTCTTTGCTTTATTTTCTAATAATGCATTAAATGTTGTTGATATATTTCTAGTTACTAAATACATAATTATTATTCCTATTATTATACATACAACTCCTATTATTTGTTTTAATTCAAATGTATTATTCATATTATTATAATTTAGTTTTTTAATACTATATTTTCTTCTATGTGATACTTGAATTATTTTTTTTTTAGCGGAAATCTCTCCATATTATCACACTACTTTTTTAATAGCTTTTTTAGGAATAAACAATTGCTCACCTACTTTTAATTCATAACTATCTATATTAAATTCATTGTACTTAGCAATTTCATCAATTGTTGTTAAAAATCTTTTTGCTATTTTCCATAATGTATCTCCTTGTTTTACATAGTAGATTGTAATACTATCTGTTTTCTTATTTATTTCTTCTTGTTTAACAATATTAGTAATTGCGTTAAATTCACAATTTTGCTTAGCTATAATTTTAAAACATATATATACATTAAGCTCTAATTTATTATTATTTAAATTATATTTACAATTTTGAACACTAGGTATAATTGTAAATGAATTAGAATTTCTAATTTGTTCATCTTCAAAAATATGTGTAAATGGAACTGAGTAATTTTTTACAAATATTTTATTCATATTTTTACTCATTAATTCTACTTTTATTTCACCTTCAATATGAAGTTTATCATTTACTTTTTTATATTCACATTTTACTACACTTGGCATAACTGAATATACTTCGCAATCAATATCTTCTAAAACAATGCATTCATTTACACATTCATTAAAATGTTTAGACATTGCTATTTTATCTATACCAACTGTATTTTTGTCAAAAGAAATACCTCTTGTTAAACTATACATATCCTCAATAATGTCTATATTACTATTTTCAAAATTTTTAACTAAAACAGAAACTTCGATATTTACACTTACATACTTATCATCACCATTTGTAATTAATTTAATATTTTTATTTAATATATTGTATTTTATATCTAATATACTATTTTCTGTTATCCCTTGCATATCTATAAAACCTGTAAGAGGAATAGTTATGTTTTTTGTACAAATATTATTATTATTTGTTATTAATATTAGTGAAATATTTGCATCAGCTTTTACTAATATTTTATTATAGCTTAACTTATATTCTTGATTAACTATTTTTACATTACTTTCTAAAAGCTCACAAACATCTTCTATATCTAAACATATTTCTTCATTTACAGATATTGTTTGTATTTCATTTCCTAGCATATTAGAAATTGGAATATTTCTATTTAAATATTGCATATCTGTTTCATTTCTTACTCCTCCTACATAACTTATTTCTTGATTTGACTCTAATTCAATATTGCATTCTCCCATTAAAGTAATCATTACTTTTCTTTCATTAACAACTCTACATTCTATACTTTTTACACTAGGTTCAACATATTCTAATACATGTGAATATTCACTTGGTATTTCTACAGACTCATTTATTTCAATTTCAGTATTTAATCCACGTATATCATTTGTTTCATTATCTGCCATATACATAATTTCAACATCTGCTGTACCATTTATTTTTAATATATTATTACTAATATTAGTTCTATTTATATATATATTTGCATTTCTATGTAATACCTCCAAAATATCTGGCTTTATATCTGGCACAATTATATCTTGATTTAAAACAAACTCAAATTTATTAGAATATACCTTTCTGTTTACTTTAAAACTTTTATATTCAAAATCTCCTCCCATAATTATCCTCCTTTCAACTTATTTAATGTATATTCAATAAAACAAAAAAAATTCCTTAATTTCTTAAGGAATTTAATAATTACTATATTTAAAATATGTTTGCTGTATCTTGACCAAATAAATTATGATATTTATCTCCATCTGATACAGATATTTCTACTGATTTAATTAATACATCAGTATAACTATAAGTAGCCTTTCTTGCTCCCTCTTCGTATTGGACAACAAAAAGATTTGGATAGGTATTAACTAGAGTTGCTTCTTGCTCAACAATTCTATTTCTTCCCAAATTACTTTTTAACATTATTTTTTGTCCTAAACAAGTTTCAATGTCCTTTTTTACTTGTGAAACATCATTTTTATCAAACATATGACCACCTCTTATTTACATTATGGCCCTATTATATCATAGCAATTTTCATTTGTCAAAAGAAATAACAAAAAGTCTAAAAATAAATTATTATGTAAATTGATTAATGATTAGAATAAAAAATAAAGGCAAATAGTTTTCTATTTACCTTCAATTTTTTATTTTATTAAAATTTTAACTAAATCATTTTTATTAAACACTCTTTGAGTTTTAAATTCTCTTGCATATGCTAACTGTTCTAATTTCTCAGCTTCTCCTTCTAATACTTCAATTACAACATCATTATTATCTAAGAATATTTGCATATGAACAAAATCATCATAAATTGAATTAACCCAAGATAATTTTCTTTTTGATGATAAATATTCTAAATATAATGAAATCAATATATATACAAGTGCACTTAAAGCAATAATAAATGCCATTGAAACAAAACTTATTTCACTTAATTTTAAAACTTTAGCAAAAAATATATATGCTAAACAGATTAAAGCTACAACACTAAGAAATAGTATTTTCTTTCTTTCTCTTACAAATTCTAATAACTTTTCCATATTTATCCTCCTACATTTGAACTAAATATTGAATAAGCTTTTCATCTTCTTTTAATTCTTTAACTTGTAACTTTAATAATTCAATATCTTTCTTTAGTATTTCAATTTCATTTTTTTCAATTTCAATTATCATAGTATTATCTTCCATATATGTTTGGAAATATTCATATCTACTTTGTATTTTCTTTATTGCTTCTAATGTTTTTTTAGTTCTTAAATATTCCATTGTTAATGTTATATCAACATATACGAAACACCCAATAGCAAATATAAATGCTAATTCTACAACACTTGTTTTATGTTTAAATAAAATAAATGCAACACTTAATACTATTAAATATAACAATGAAATCCAAAAACCAAAAACAATTAACTTATTCTTATTTATTGAATCAATAGCCTTTTTCATTTGTATCCCCCCAATTTAAATTTATTATATATTTAATAGCCCAACTTGTCAACTAAAATAATTCCATATTTTTATATTTATTTTCACTAGTAAATGCTAGAAAATACACCCCTAAAAAGAATAGTTGTATACTTGAATAATTTATACAAAAAACAGCTAATCCAAACAACAAAATTACTTGTAATAAAAAATATATTTTTCTTACTATTAATATTTTATTATAAAAAAATTTATATACTAATTCATATAATATTTTTCCACCATCTAATGGATAAATTGGTAACATATTAAAAATAGCTAAAACTAAATTACTTAAAATAAAAAACATATATTTTTGTCTTGAAATATAATATGTAAAAATAGCAATTATAAGATTAATTAAGGGACCAGCGATATATATGATTATTCTTTCTATAAAATTATTTGGAAGTTTTTCAAATCTTATACTTATACCACATATATCAATTTTTATATGAATTATCTTCAGTTTTAAAATTTTACCAACTAACGCATGCATCAATTCATGAATAACTATACTAATAAAAAAAACAAAAAAATATTTTAATAATCCTAAAAAAAATAATATGAATATATACAATACAAAACTATAATGTATCTTTATATTCATATTAGTCACCTCTTATCTAAAATTTAATATATATTCAGGATTAATTACTTCACTATTTTTCCTTATTTCAAAATGTAAATGTGGACCAGTAGATATCCCTGTACTACCAACTAATGCTATCTTATCCCCTTTAGTAACATTTTCTCCTTGTTTAACTATTAACTTTGAGCAATGTGCATATATTGTTATTACATCATCTCTTGCAATTTTTATATAATTTCCATATACATTATTATATGTTGCTTCTATAACTTCCCCATCAATTGCTGAATATATTTCTGTTCCTTCTACATTTGCTATGTCTATTCCCATATGGAATGATGAAATATCTGGACTACTAGGATCTCTTACTCCAAAAGGACTGGTAATTTTTCCATTTGTCGGAATAGTCCAATTATATTTTGTTTTTATCTCATCAGCCATAATTCTCATATTATCATATCCAGTAGAAACTAAAACTGCTTCATCTTGCATATCTGCTATTGACTGTAAATCACTACTTTCTGTTAAAGATGCATTAATATCTTTTTTTTCATCAACATTTATTGTATATTCATTTTCTTCAATCTCCTTCATTTCTACTTTTAATGGAATTTTAAATTGAAATTTTTTATTTAAAAAACCTGCTATGTTATTATATGTATTAATATATGTCATATTATATTTTATTAGCCAATTATATTTATTATTTACATATTCAAATGATGAATAATTATATATTTTATATAAATATATTGTTGTTATTAATATAGAACACACTATTATTTGTATACATATTTTTTTAATCGTTCTATTTAAAACACTTTTTTTATTAATCACCATTTTTTTATCTGTGCTCAATATTTTTTTTTGTATAGCTATATTATTCTTATTTAACACTTGTTCCATATTTTTTCTCCTCTACATATCCTTTATATATTTCTATTTATATGTAACAAGCTTTTTTTTATTACACTTTTTTATTTAAAATATTTAATATTTTTTCAATAAAATTTTCTTTTCTTATCTCAACTTCCTCATATTTATTAACATATTCTTCAATTAAGCTTTCAGCTTCACTTAAAATATTATCATATCTAATATAATTTGTAGATGAATTTTCTTCAAATTTAACATTATCTTTTAGAGTAAAAACTGCTTCTTCAATAATATTAGATGGTATATTTTTTATAACAACAACTTTTTTAATCATAATTCCTCCTAACTAATATAATTATTAACAAATTTAATTTCTTTTAAACATTTAACATTTTTTATTGCAGTTACAATTGTATTTGATAAATTGAATATATCATAAAGTTTAACTTTTTTTAATTCTTCAAAATTATTTTCGCCTAACTCACATACTATAGCATTAATATACATATCTCCTATTTTATTTATTTTCTTATTTAATGCACTCCCTGGATTTATTCCACCTGTTCCTATTACAATTTTATTTTTCAACTCTTTTTCTGATAATGCTGAATCTATTACAACTATATATGGCTCTTTATACTTTTCTTTAATTTCTTCATAAACTTCATATATATTAGTAGCATTTACAGTATTTATTAAATTTCCATATATATTTATATTTTTTTCATTTGTTAAAAAGTGACCTACTATTGGTCCAAAACTATCCCCTATAACTTTGTCTGTTCCAATACATAGAAATATAATTGGCTTATATATATTTTTTTCTAAAAATTCATTTAGACAACAACTAATTTCTTCTATTTGATTATTTTCAAAAAAAAATTGCATACATACCTCCGTATAAATTTATTATATTCCACAAAAGTAAAAATATACCATTAATATATATTTACATATTGAATTACTTTATATATACTTTATATATACTTTATATATACTTTTCTATTTTTGCGTATTTTTAACATAATTATGTATTTATTTATAAAAAAAGACATATTTTTACAGTTTTAGAGGTAGTTAAACATTTTTGGGTGATTAATTTTGTTTTTTAATAAGTATAAAATAATAACATGAGGTGATTATATGAGTAAATTAAATTATGCGGAAATAGGTAAAAGAATTAAGAATAAAAGAAAAGAACTATCTTTAACACAAGAAAAACTATCTGAAAAATTAGAAGTTTCTCCTTCTTATGTTAGTGAAATAGAAAGAGGTTCAAGTATTCCTAGTTTAGCTACACTTTCTAAGATAGGAATAGTTCTAGATTTAAGTTTAGATTATCTAGTATATGGTGTTAATGTAAATAATTCTGATAGTACTTTTTCTGAATTTTTAAAATTAATCCCAGAAAAAAATCATAAATTATATATAAAATTATGTGAGAGTATATCTAATACATTAAAAGCATAAAGCCTATAGCTTTATGCTTTTATTTAATAGTTATATATACTGTTTGCAATTGGTCAAATTCTAATACAATAGTATTTTTCTCTATCATATTAAATCTTATCAATTGATGTAAATTTAGTATGATTTTTTCTTTTTCATTTTCAGAATTATTAATTAATAAATACATATTATTAAATTCAATTTTACTCATATTAATTATTATATTAGTATTAATTATACCTTCTAATACCAGAATATATTTTTTCCCTTGATTATTTTGCAAATATTTTATTAATTCTTCTATTTTCATATACTTCACCTACTTATATTAATTTGCATTTTTATCTTTTTTATTCTTCACAAAAAAGAAGTAATGAATTTATTTTTCCATTACTTCTTCATATTAAAACATAACGAGGTTCAATACAAAACTTTTTGTTCTGTTTTTGTTTTGGTATTAATTTGTATTTTTAGTTATTCTGCCACATATCTATTAGCTGTATTTATATGTATATTTCTTGTTGTTTCATCATATACTACTTCACAATCTATTTTTTCTAATAAATCTCTTAATTTAAAGTAATTATATCCTTCTATATTATAAGATTTTAATTTTACTTCATTACTATTTAAATATATATTTGATGTTGTTCTTGTTCCTACTTTATTTTCTCCATTTGTATTTAGATTTTCTAATTCATTTCCTACTTTTGTATAATTTTTATTACTTATTAAATCTATTCTGTTATATTCTTCATTCCATGTTACTTCAAATTGTTTTTCTGTATTATTTAATGCATATGCTAAATCTCTTAATTTGAAATAATTATTTCCTTCTATATTATAAGCTTCAAAACCTACTTCTTGTCCATTTATATATACTTTTGATGGTGTTTTTATTCCTTCTTGCTTTTCTGTTATTTTTAGAATTTTTTGTTCATATTCTTTCTCTACTATAATAACACCCTCTGAAAAAGTGTTTACTGAATCATAAATACAAGGAACAATTATATTCCCTTTAAAATCTATGCACCCCTGTTTTCCGTCTTTCTGTACTATTCCTAAACCATCTGAAAAACTTGAAGTATTTTCATAAATAAATGGTATAATTTCTCTTTCATCTCTATCTATATAACCACAACTACTATATTTATTTACTGCATATAGTCCTTCACTTAAAGGATTTATCCATTTGTATTCAATTGGAAATACTTCTTCTCCTTTTTTATTTATACAACCATATAAACCTTCTTGTTCTACAATAGCTGTGTCATTTACAAATTCATTTGCTTCTCTATATAGAAATGGTATTATTAAATTTCCTACTATGTCTATATACCCGTAACTTTTATCAATTTGTACTGCAGCTAAACCTTCTGAAAAACTACATGCATGATTATACATACATGGTATTACTTTTTCTCCTTTTTTATCTATATATCCATATTTGTTATTTATTTTTATTACAGCTAATCCTTCTGAGAAATCATACGCCTCATCATATATACATGGTATTATTATATCTCCATATTTATTTATATATCCATATTTGTTATTTATTTTTATTGCAGCTAAACCTTCTGAAAAATTGTATGCTTCTTTATATATACATGGTATTACTTCTTCTCCATTTTTATCTATATATCCATATTTTTCATTATAACTTACTACTGCTAATCCATTAGTAAAATCATAAGCATTATCGTATATGCATGGTACAATAATATCTCCTTTAGTATTTATATAACCATATTTTCCATAATTTTTTACTACAGCTAAAGCTTCTGAAAAATTATATGCTTCATCATATATACATGATATTACCTCTTCTCCATTTTTATTTAAATATCCGTATTTACTGTCATATTTTTCTGTTAAAACTAATCCTTCAGAAAAACTATATCCAATATTGTATTGTTCTGGAACTACTACTTCTTCTACCTCATAATTTCCATACACCACACTTGAAAACATACATATGACTATAATTAATAATATACTTCCTTTCATAAAATAATTCTTCATCATTTCTACCACCTTTTATTAATTCTTTAATTATTATATATCAAACTTTATTCAAAAAAGCAATAAAAAGATTCTTATTTTCACATAAAACAAAGCTCCTAAATACTATTCATCTAGTATTTAGGAGTTTGCATAATCCTACTATGGTGAACCACACCGTGTTAAATACAAAACTTTTTATGTTCTGTTCTGGTTTTGGTATTAATGTATTTGTTTAAAGATTTGTATCAATTCTGCGATAATAAGAATCTCCTCCAGCCAAAGAATATATATTAGCTATTACAGCAATATTTCCTTTATCATTCAAAAATATTGGTGTTTGAATTGAAAGATTATCTTCTGAAATTGTTCTATTAAGCTGTGTTTCATATTCTTCTCCTGCATTAAACTGTTTCCATTCTTCTTTTTCTCCATAAGCTTCTATAAATCTCTGTTTACAGATATCTTTTAATATATCCAAATATATATCTTCATCTATTCCTTTTATATTTGATATTATTTCTGAATTAGTTACAATAGTTCCTTTATTTATATCTAAATTATAAACTCCATAATAAACTATATCCCAATCATACTCTTTCAAAATAACTAAAGATAGAATATTGTCATTTATATAAAAATTATAACTTACCTCATGTAGAAAAGCATAAGAATATTCTTCTATTTCTTTTATAGCCTCTTCTACTTCACTTTTATAAAATTCTTCAATTTCTTTATTTATTTTATTTGCCTCTTCTGAATTGATATTAATATATGGTATAGAATATAATTCATTTCCTTCACTATCTTTATATTTATATAATGAATATACTAACTCATTTTTTTCTGTTTCACTTGCTTCTTCTTTTATTATATGTTCTTCTCTATCATTATTTTCATTTTCTTTATTATTAGCTATAATTACTTCATCATTATTTATAGGGATTTCTTTTTTATTTATAATAATAAATACACTAAATGCTATTCCACATATTACTAATCCTACTGCAAATCCTAATATAAATTTCTTCATTTTATCATTCCTTTCTCTTTTGTTCTCATCACTAATTTTATTATATTACTTTTCCTATTTCTCGTCAAAAAGCAGTTTTATTTGTATAAATATTATAAACATGTTCCAAATGGAGTTACTACAACAAACACATCATTAACTTTTTCAATTATAAATAAATTGCCAAGTCCTAAATCATTCTTAATATAATCTTTATAATCTATATCATAAGAAGAATAACAAAAATACTTATTAACATTATCTTCATCTTTTTCTATTTCATCTAAGTCTATTTTCATATTACTTATATTATATTCTTTTACATAATTAGCAATCTCTTTACTTGAATATAACTCTATATTATCCCATTCTTTTTTATTTACAGCTTCTATAAACTTTCTTGCAACTTCTTTTACTTCTTCCTCTTCATTTTGTATTTCTGTACTATACCAATAATATCCATCTCCGTTTGATTTAAATGTATGTTTAAATGTGTTAAATTCATTAAAATTTTCTTTTACATAATTTAAAGCTTCATCAGGAGACATCGAACTATCTTCTGTATATCTCTTAAATGGATTAGTATTGTCTGTTGTTTTCATTATTAATAAATCTCCTATTCCACAATCATCTACTATAACAAACCCTGCTTTTTCATAAATAATTAACATATCATTTATTATTTCATAATCAATTACTTTTGATTCTTTTTGCATTTTCCAACCACCTGCTCCATACAATGATACATAATATTTACCTGATTTATCTACTTGTACACTACCTCCACATATTACAAATTTATTTGTTGAAACATTGTCCACATTATATAAGTTTTTTATTGTTTTATTAAATTCTTCTACTAAAACATATCCATCTGCCTCAACTGGTTCTTTTTCTGAAAAGTTTAAATATACAGGTTCTCCATCTACACCTTCTGACAGTCTAAAAGCTTCTTTCATTAATAATCTTTCATCTAATTCCGTTATTATAGTTTTTTCTTTTGAATATGCATCTTTATTATATCCATAAGAATATCTATCAAATTCATCCATTAAAGGTACATAACTTAAATACTCTTCTATTTCTTCATTTGATAATATATTTTCTTTTTTATTATCTATTATTTCATTATTATTGTCTACAATCTCTTTTTCTTTTACTATAAATTTTTCTTTATTAACAAAGATAAATACTCCAAATGTTATTCCACATATCACTATTGCTACTACAAATCCTAATATAAATTTTTTCATTTTTATCATTCCTTTCTCTTTTGTCTTCACTACTAACTTAATTATACCACTTTTAATATTTTTCGTCAAAAAAGTAAAGCTCCTAAATACTATTTATCTAGTATTTAAGAGCTTGTATAGTTCTACTGTAATGTGTCCTATATTTTTCAATACTTTTCTATGTATTTTTTTATGTTGCTCCCTCTTAAAAGACGATTTACAAGTATTTGAGAAAAACAGTACTTTTACTTTCAAAATTATTTTACTAATAGTTAGTTTACTTCACAAAAAATATATCTATTATCTAGCATGTGATTTAAATATAAATCCTTTCCATCTAGTGACATTATATACCAATTTGATGTTGCTATTACCTCTCCATTATATTCTCCTAATTGTACTAAAAAATATCTTTCCCCTTCATAAAATGTTGTCCCTTCTTGACACCATACAAAAAAAGGTTCTTCACATTGAAATTTTTCATTAAGAATTACTTGTGCTTGTTCTGTACTTATTCTGTTTTTCTTTTCATATACATTCATTGTATTAATATATACATTTCTTGTTTCTTCATCATAAACTACTTCTACATCATGTAATTCTAAAATATCTCTTAATTTAATATAATTATAGCCATCTATATTATATTTTATTAATTCTATTTGATACCCATTATAGTACATACTTTGTTTACTAGGAATTGCTTTTTTGTTTTCTTTGTTTGGATTTAATATTTTAAGCTCATTTCCTTCGCATATATATTTTCCATATTCTGACATGTATATACTTTGTTCAATATCATTCCATTCCACTTCAAAACTTTTTCCTGCAGTATCTAATAAATATGCTATATCTCTTAATTTGAAATAATTATTTCCATCTATATTATATGCTTCGACTTCAACTTCCTTATTATTAACAAATATTTTTGATGGTGTAGGTATTACATTTTTTGCAAATGAATATTCAAAATATTTCACTTCATTCTTCCACCAATCGAATGATTCTCCTACTTCAGCACAAATATTATTTTTTTCTTCATCATATGTTACATAATCATATTTAAAATCAACAACAACATTGTTATTCATATCTATAGCACCATATTTTCCATTAATACCTGCTGTTACTACATAATAATCATTCATTTCACCTAATTCATCATATATACATGGAATTACCTGTTCGTTATTAGTATTTATATATCCATATTTTCCATTCTTTTTTACCATAGCATAACCATTTGCAAAATATGGTGTATAATAGCAATAATGAGCATATCTGTTACCTGCTTCATCAGCAACTGCATCAGCTTCATAATGATAATATCCAGAAGCGTATGTATAATCATATACTATTTTTTCATGTCCAAATTCATAATACATATACTCTTCAGAATCATATTGTATAGGAATAACAACTTCTCCTGTATAATCTATATATCCAACTTTATCATTTAACATTACACAAGCTTTTCCTTCTGAAAAACTACTTATATAATCATAAATAAATGGAACTATTTCATTTCCATACAAATCTATTATGCCATTTTTTCCATTCAAATTAGCTATTATACTATTATGCCCAGTAAAGCTCAAATCACTATATTTGCATTCAATAACTTCTCTACATTGAATATATGGTTCAAAGTCCCATGCATCCAGATTATTAAGATATATACAACCTAAATATCCTTCTTTTCTAACCATAATATATCCATTTTCATTTCTATCACATACTGCCATTTCTTCATATACACATGGTAATATTTCATTATTATTTAAATCAACTATTCCCCATTTTCCATCTTTTTCTACTGCACATGCAAATCCATAATTATATATTTCATCATATATGCATGGAATCAATTCTTTCATATTCTTATTTACTAAACCACATTTATATTCATCATTTACAACAACTGCTACCTCATCTACATATTCTCTTACATATTCATAATTACTAGCAAAGGCAATGCTCATAGGGATTATACTAATAATCATAAAAATAATTAAAAACTTTTTTAACATACTTTTCCTCCTTATATAACTTATATTTTTATTTTAGCATAACAAGATTAAACATACAATACTATAGAAAATTATAGACATTATAAAATGCCTAAACACTAGTATTTAGGCATTTCTTGTAAATATATACATGGTGAACCACACCGTGTTAAATACAAAACTTTTTATGTTTTGTTTCGGGTTTGGAATTAATGTAGTTGTTTAATTGATTTTACATATATTATGCCCCTGCTAGTTGTATACTGTCCATATATCCTTCTCTACCATCTTCTAATTTTATCTTTATTCTTTCAACATTATCTTCAATATCTAAAATTTTAAATGTCCTATCTCCAATTATTTCTATGTTAGCTTTTTTATATGCATCAAAATGATTAAATCCATCATAATAATTCCAAAATTCCATAAAATTATTATGATTTTCTGAAAAAAGCATTCCTATATTATCTGTAAAATCTACATTTCTAATTTTATCAATATTAATATTTTTCTTTTCAATCTCACTATTATATATTTCATAGTACTCAAAATATATATTAGGTGTTATTGACCCATTATATGTATCATCATATATTATCAAGCCATTTTTATCTATTCTTAAATGATATCCTCCAAAATAAGTTAATTTTTCCATCTTATTGCCTCTTTTAGTATAAATAGCATATCCTGGGTCATCACTAGCTCCCTCATCAAATATTATTATTTCTAATTTTTTATCATTCTCATTTAAGTCAACTATATATATATTAGGATTATCCCAATTTTCTTCGAATTTTTCTCCATTTAGTTCTACTACATCTACAACTATATTTTCCCATTCTCCATCTATATTCTTAATTTTTACACCATTTTTTTCTTCTTTCCTAAGCGTAATTATTTCCTTGTTTCCATCTCCATCCAAATCATAGTTAAATTCTTTAAAATCTTTAACATCAACACTATTAACCCATTCTAATGCTACATCCTCTAATTTATAAAATACAGTATCAAATTGTACTAATTTTTCTCCTTTTATTTCATTTCCTTGCTTTTCTACTTTTCCATCTAAAAATTTATACTCTAACTCTATCATATCTGCATGAACATCATGCCATCCGCCATAAAAAACAAGTGCATTATCAATACCTTTTGATATGTCTACAATATAATATTCTCCCATATTTGATGGTATCCCTGCTTGAATAACATAACTTTTGTTTCCATTAAGTATACATGTGCCTACAACCATAAAATTATAATTTGGCGTATGCACTTCCCCATCAACAATTTTTTGAAATAAATCTTTAACCAGCGCAGCCTCTTCTTTTTCCTTACCTTCGAATGACCACCACTTTATATTTAAATCTGAGTTTTCTATATCTAATATAAATTCATACTCTTTACTTTCTTCTAATTCAATTTTTTCTTCACTCTCTATTTCATTATTTTCTACTATTTTATTATTCTCTTTATTTTTACTATTAAAAATAAATATACAACTTACAGCAGCAATAACTATTACTGCAACAAAAATTAATATGATTACCCATCTTTTAGTTTTAATCATTTGTTTACCTCCCACAATAATTTTATTATATAAAAACTATATATTAAATTTTCTAAAAATGCAATATTTTTTAATTCATGTTTTTGTAAATTAAATTTTATAAATTTCTGACTAAAGTCTAATCTATAAGCATTAAAATAGCATTAAGAAATGCCTAGATACTAGTTTTGTCCTAGTATTTAGGCATTTCTTGTAAATATATACATGGTGAGCCAGGAGGGGTTCGAACCCCCGACCCCGGGCTTAGAAGGCCCGTGCTCTATCCAGCTGAGCTACTGACCCATGGATAATGCTTGTAAAACAAGCATTAATATAATAACATCTTAAGACATTTTTGTCAATACTTTTATAAAAAGTTATTAAATTTTTAATCAAATAGCTCTTCAGCTCTCATACTAGTATATTCACTATTAGATATAACTATATGGTCTAAAAGCTCTATATCTAAAACCTTAGAAGCTTCAATTGCTTTATATGTAAATGTTATATCTGATGTACTAGGAGTAGTATCACCACTTGGATGATTATGTACTAATATTATTGAGCTAGCACCTAGCTTAATTGCATCTCTGTATATGTCATTCATATTAAGTGCAATTTGAGATTTTCCTCCCATAGCTAATTTAGATATTTTTAAAAGATTATTTTTTACATCTAAATTAATTACAAAAAATATTTCTTTAATTTGATTTATACATTCATATCTTAATAATTCATATACTTGCTCTGATGTTGTTATTTTCTTATTTTCTTCATTAACAGGTCTTGCAATTCTTTTTGCAAGTTCTAATACTGCTTTAATTTGAATAGCTTTTACTTTTCCTATTCCTTTTACTTTTTTTAGTTCATTTATTTCTAATTTTGAAATACTAGATAAATCATTATTTTCATCTAGCATTAATAGTTTTTGTGCTATTTCAACTGCTGTTTCAGATTTTGTTCCATTTTTTAGTATAATCGCTAACAATTCAGCATTAGATAATGTTTCTTCACCATACTCTAAAAGCTTTTCATACGGTCTTTCCATAACCGGTAATTGCTTCATTGTTAATTTATTCACTTATACCTTCTTTCTTAAACTTTTCTTCTTCCTTCCAAAGCTTTACAAAGTGTAACTTCATCTGTATATTCAATATCTCCACCAATAGGTATTCCATGTGCTATTCTTGTAACTTCTATTCCTAAAGGATTAATAAGTTTAGCTATATACATAGCTGTAGCTTCTCCTTCAATATTAGGATTTGTAGCAAGAATTATTTCTTTTACAGTATCATCTTTTAATCTATCCAATAATTCTTTTATTTTAATATCATTTGGGCCTATTCCATTCATTGGAGATATTGCACCATGCAACACATGATATAACCCTTTATATTCATGTGTTCTCTCCATTGCAATTATATCTTTAACATCTTGTACAACACAAATTGTAGATATATCTCTTTTTGGAGATGCACAAATATCACATGGATTATTATCTGTTATATTAAAACATTTATCACAATATTTTAAATTCTTCTTTGCATTAATAATTGACATAGCAAAATCTTGAGCATCTTGCTCAGATAAATTCAAAACATGAAATGCCATTCTAACAGCTGTTTTATGTCCTATACTAGGAAATTTTTCAAATTCTTCTATTAAATTAGTTATTGATTTACTATATGAATCTATCATAATTACTCCTAAAATAATCCTGGTATATTATATTGTTGCATTTCACTATTCATTTTTGCATCAACTTGTCTTAATGCTTCATTCATAGCTGTTACGATTAAATCTTGTAACATTTCTACATCATCAGGATCTACAACTTCTTTTTTAATAATTACTTCTTTAACAATTTTATCCCCAGTAACTTTTACTGTAACAGCTCCACCACCAACTGATGCTTCAAATTCTTTTGCTGCTACTTCTTCTTGTTTTTTTAATACCTCTTGTTGCATTTTTTGCGCTTGTTTTAAAATATTATTAAAATTACCACCATTCATTCCTGGAAAACCATTAAATTTTGCCATAATATATTCCTCCTTATTCATCTATAATATCTATAGGTATATTTAACCCTTTCATTTTATTTTCTAAATCTGTAATTCTACTATCTTCAATTGCTTTTTTATCATTTTCAAGATAACATCTTACTTCATATTCTTTATTTAATACATTTGAAATAGTATCTTTTAATACATTTAGATTATCTCCTTTTTCAACCATAGTTTTAGCAAAATCAGTTTTTAAGAATACCCCTACTAGTCCATCATTTACAAAACTTGCTTTTGCATTAACTAAATTAGTAAATAAACTTACTTTACCATTTCCTCTTAAATCTACTAAAACATCTTTCCATTGTGGGATTTCTTTGAATGATGCACTAGGTGTAGAAATATTAGTTTCTGTTTTTACTACATTATTATTCTTCACATCTGGTATACTGTTTTTTTGTTCAATATTGATTGTTTTTTCTATATTATTTTTTTTACTTTCTTTTTCAACATAAACTACATTTTTATTATTTTCTAGTTTTTCAATTCTTTGTCTTAAATCTTCTAAACCATCATTTTCAGTAGTTACACATAATTTAATTAATTGTGACTGTGCAACTACAATTTGATTATTAGCCCATTTAATACTATTTTGAATTTCAGATATTTTACTAATTAAATTAACTATTTTTTCAGTAGAAACTTTTGTTATTAATTTATCTATTTTTTCTAATTCTTCTTTATTATATATATATATTTTTTTAGTTTTTGAGTAAATTAATATATCTCTTAATTTTTTAATACATTCATCCAATATTACTGTAATATTTTGACCAGAATTTAGCATATCATTTAAATCTATTAATACTTTTTCTGAATTATTATCTATAATATCTTCTAATATATCTAATATACGTATACTACTTGGTATACCTATTAAATTTGAAATATATTCAGTTGTAATCATATCTGTATCTGCAACACATCTATCTAATATACTTATAGCATCTCTCATTGCACCTTCAGATAAATTTGCAATTATATTTAATGCCTCTTTTTCTGCTGACTTGTTTATTCCACTTAGTATTTCTTCTAATCTTTGAATAATATATTCATTTGGAATTCTTTTAAAATCAAAACGTTGACATCTTGAAAGAATTGTCGCTGGAAGTTTAGTAGGTTCTGTTGTTGCTAATATAAATTTTACATGTTCAGGTGGTTCTTCTAATGTTTTAAGAAGTGCATTAAAAGCTCCAATTGATAACATGTGAACTTCATCTATAATATACACCCTATATTTTGCTTTTGTAGGTGCATACATGACTTCATCTCTAATACTACGAATATTTTCAACACCATTATTTGATGCAGCATCTATTTCTGTTACATCAGTAAGTGAACCATCTAATATACCTTTGCACACTTCACATTCGTTGCATGGTTCTCCATCATGTGGATTTAAGCAATTTATTGCTCTCGAAAATATCTTAGCAGTAGTTGTCTTACCTGTTCCCCTAACACCACTTAATAAATATGCATGTCCAACACGATTATTTATTATTTGATTTCTTAATATTTGCGCGATATGGTCTTGCCCTACCATATCTTCAAATTTAAGAGGTCTAAATTTTCTATATAAAGCTACATAACTCAATAAAATTCACTCCCCTTCTTTTTAATATACATATAATATATTAAAAATGGCTCTCATACATCTGTATGAATAGCAGCCATATACGTACCTAAAAGGGCCTACTTATTGCTGCTTCCTTCCGGACCTGACAAGGTTCATAGTCTTTCATCACATATATCAACTAGCTATTCATACAAATGTATTTAAGCCTTTCATATTATATATTGTATGATAAAAAATATCAATAGTTTTTTATCAAATTCCTAATCTTTACAAATTATTTTCTAGGTTGAAAATTTGAAATTTCAGATAATTTTTCAAATAAAACTTTTTCTTCAGCATCTAAATTTTTAGGAACTTGTATTTTTACTTCTAAAACTAAATCCCCTCTGCCACCAATACCATTTTTATATCCTTTACGAGGTAATCTTAATTTATCTCCTGATTGTATTCCTGGTGGAATAGTAATTTTAGCATTTCCATCTAAATATTCAACATTTACGTTTGTCCCTAATGCCGCTTCCCATGGTGTTAATTTTAAGTCTTTTAATAAATTTGCTCCCTCTATAGCATATACTGTATTTGGTAACATTTTAACCTTTATATACAAATCACCATCTCTACCACCATTTATTCCTGGTTTTCCTTGACCTGCAATTCTTATTTTTTCTCCTTGTCTAATACCTTCTGGGATTTTTACTGTAATATTTTTCATTGTTCCTTTAATAGTTCTAAAAGATAATGTTTTTGTTGCTCCATAAAATGCATCTTCTAATGTAATTTCTATTTCTGTTTCTACATCTTCTCCTACCATTGAAACTGTATTTTTCTTAATACCAAAACCGGGTCTTTTTTCTTCCTTTTTCTTTCCAAAAAATATTTCAAAAAATTCGCTAAACGCTTCTGTGTTTACTTCATATTTTTTAACAAACTCACTTGGATCAAAATGTCCATTCTTAGATTTATAGCTAATCCACATTTTATCATATTTTCTTTTTTTTGTTTTGTCTGTTAAAACATCATATGCTTCATTTATATCTTTAAATCTTTCTTCTGCATATCTATCATTAACATTTATATCTGGATGAAATTTTTTTGCTAATCTTCTATATGCAACTTTAACTTCATCATTACTAACTTTATATGTATCTAATTCAAGTATTCTATAGTAATCTTTAAACTTCATTATACTTCCCCCTACAAAACTACTTACTAGTTTTAGTATTATATCACAGATATATTTCAAATGGAATAGGAAAAAAATAATTTTTTCTATAAATTAAAAAGCAGAAAAGAAATCTCTATTCTGCTAATATATATTTTATTCATTTTTAAAATTTCAACTCTTTTATTTCATCAATATTAATATTATATATTTTTTGATATATATCTTTACAATTTAATGCTGTTACTTTTTCTTTATCTACTTGCAAAAGTTCAATTATTTCAAATACTTCCTCTTCTGCATTTCCTTCTATCTCCATATATGTTGGTATCATTGGCCAAGTATCTATATCTATTTCAATACCATTTAATTTATATTGAATTCTATTATTTTCTTGATAGCCTTTATTCTTATACCCTATTATTTCTAAAAACTCATTTGCTGTTTCAAAATCTCCAACTTCAAATTCTAATTCTTTAGTTCCATCTATTGTATTTTTTTTCACATCTTTATATGTAAGTGTTGTAATAATCCCATTTGTTCTTAATCTAATCCATCTACTAGGATGTTCTGGTTTAGTATTATATACATATCTTTTTTGATTAAATTCTCCTATTTTTTCAGCACCTAATTCTTCTAGCCTTTTTATCATTTTCTCTTTATTTACTTCTAAAACTCTTATTTCATATTCTGTTTGCATACTATTACCTCACTTTCTCCTTTATTATATATTAATTTATATATTTTTTCTATATTTTATATAGTTTTTTCAACAAATTGTTGTAATATGTTTTAAAATGTGCTAATAATAATAGGAATGTAAAATTTCAAGAAGAGTACGTATTATTTTAATACTACTAAATTACATTCCAATTATTTTGGGAAGGAGTTATATTTTTTATTTTTTTAGAAAGGATGTTTTCTTATGCAAAAACAATTTAATAAAGAGGATCTTAGAAATCTTTATCGGGTTGCTGCTAAAGATATTTATGGAAAAGAGCTTAACTCATTAAACGCAAATGAATTAAACTCTGTAATTGCTGATGTTGTAAAAACAACAGTAATCGAACCTGAATTTACCAAATCTTTAGTTCAGCTTTCTGAAAAACGTATCGCAATTTATTTTTCTATTGAATTCCTTATTGGAAGAATAGTTATGGATGCTTTAGTAAATTGCGGTATAAAAGAAATGACAGCTGAAATCTTTGAGCAAGAAGGAATAGATATTAGTATTCTTGAAGATGTAGAAGATACTGCACTCGGTAATGGTGGTCTTGGAAGATTAGCAGCATGTTTTATTGAATCAGCGGCTACTCAGGGATATCCTTTATATGGTGTTGGCCTTTACTACAAATATGGACTTTTCAAGCAGTTAATTGAAAATGGCGAACAAGTAGAAATTGCTGATGATTGGACTTCAAAAGGAGAACCTTGGTTTGAAGCAAAAGAAGATGAAGCTGTTATTGTAGAATACAGTGATACTAAAATAAAAGCTGTACCATACATTTTCCCAATTATCGGGTATGCAAATGGAAATAAAAATAATGTATATCCTTTGACTATGTGGAAAGCTGAACCAATTGAAGGTGTTACTAATGAAAATGCAGCAATGATTTCAGATTATCTATACCCAAAGGACACAACAGATGAAGGAAAACGTTTAAGACTGCGTCAAGAATACTTTTTCGTAAGTGCTACACTGCAAAAATTATTTCAAATTCATCTTAAAAAATGGGGAACTTTGGATAACATCGAGGATTATTATTGTTTCCAAATGAATGATACACATCCTGTTGTAGGTTGTGTTGAATTTATTCGTTTACTTCAGCAATATGGCTATTCTTTTGATGATGCATTTGAAAAAGCAAGAAAATGTTTCGCATATACAAATCACACGATTATGACTGAAGCTCTTGAAAAATGGGAAATTCGTATATTTAAAGACTTGATTCCTGATGTTTTTAAAGTTCTAGAAGATATGAATTTAAAACTCATCCACGAATTAATGGCTAAATATGAATTCTGTAATTTCAGAGATAATGGTAGAATTCGTGAAGCAAACTGGCAACTTATCCGCAATTATGAATTATTCTCAGAAGGAATTGTATATATGAGCCGTATTGCTTGTTATATGAGTTTCTCAATTAATGGCGTTGCAGCTGTTCATTCAGGAATAATTAAAGACAGCACATTAAGTATTTGGTACAAATTGTATCCCTGGAAATTTAATAACAAAACAAATGGTGTAACACCAAGAAGATGGATTAAACTATCTAATCCTCTTCTTGCAGATTTCCTTGACAAATATCTAGGAGAAGAATGGGTTACTAATCTTAATTTACTTGAAAAGCTTGAAGCTTTCAAAAATGATAATGCTATTTTGTTTGAATTTAAGCAAATAAAAAAACAAGCAAAAAAGCGTCTTGCAGAGTATATCCTCAAAAAAGAAGGTATTGAAGTTGATGTAGACTCCATCTTCGACTGTCAGGTAAAACGTATTCATGAATATAAGAGACAGCTTATGAATGCTCTTAGAATTCTGTATATTTACGACCAAATAAAAAAAGGAAATCTTCCTGATTTTTATAAAACAACATTTATCATCGGTGGTAAAGCAGCTGCAGGATATAAATTTGCAAAAGACATTATAAGCCTTATAAAAGACATTCAAAACCTTGTTAATAATGACTCAAGTGTCTCTAACAAAATGAAAGTTGTTTTCTTAACTAATTTTAATGTTAGTTATGGAGAAAAAGTATATGCAGGTGCAAACTTTTCTGAACAAATAAGTACAGCTGGTACAGAAGCTTCTGGTACAGGTAATATGAAGTTTATGATGAACGGTGCTCCTACTATCGGTACTTTCGATGGCGCTAACATTGAAATAGTTGAAGAAGCTAGTCAGAAAAACAATTATGTATTTGGGGCAACTATTGAAGAGCTCAATAGAATTAAACCTATATATAATCACAGTATGTTTCTTAAAGGAAATGAAGATATTGTTAAATTGCTTGACTATCTTAAAGATGGCAGACTTGGAAAACAATATTGGGACATTGTTAACAGTCTTCTTTATAATGACAGATATTTTATAATGTATGATTTGCTTTCATATATTGATGTTTTTCTTAAAGCAAATGCAGATTATCGTCAAGAGCAACAAACTGGAGACTTACGTTATTACACAAGAAAATGTCTAAAAAATACAGCACATTCTGGAAAATTCTCATCAGATAGAACTATTGAAGAATATGCTGAAGATATTTGGAAAATCTGATTTAAACAATAAGAGCTATCATTTTGATAGCTCTTATTATATTTATAATATTTTTGTTATAACACCTAAACTTATCTCATCATTATATTTTACTTCGACTTTTATATTCTTGCCAGTTACTTCTTCTAATTTGCTACTTACATTTTCGTCGTAAACATGACAAGATATAGGGCCTTCTTCTGTTATAATTTCAACAGTATGATTATCTGCAAATCCAGTTAATTCTCCTTCAATAATTTTTATATTTTCTTTTTCTTCATTTGTTGGAGTTTGTTCATTTGAAATAATTTGATTATCTGGATTTGGATTAACTACATCAGGTTTCATGTTGTCTATTATTAAATAACCAACTAGTCCTACAATAAACCCTAAAATAAAAATTATTATACTCTTCACATTCATAATATATCCTCCTGTCTATTTATAAAATTTTTATTAGCATATATATTATTTCACTTATTGCTACAAAAGTAAATAGAATACTAAAAATATTTATATAAAATTTTTTATTTCCTATAATATCTTTATTCAAAAAATGGTAAGGATATTTCTTTTTTTCAGAATTTTCATTAATATAATTTGATCTAATTAAAATAAGTATTAAATATATAAATGGTACAATTATCCAATAAACACAAGATAAATATGTTATATTGGATTTATCTTTCCATAATATCCAATTAACTAATACTAGAATTGGAGTTATATAGTGTACACATCTATTTTTTATTTTAAATAAAATACTACTTTCCTCTTTTTCTTTCATATTGTTATTTAGCAGAAAATGATATATTAACATTGTAATTAATATTATCATCATAATACTATATTCAAAAATTGGATTAGTAATTATTTTTAAAATAGAACTAACTGATAATATGCTATATATCAATATAATTAAATTACTTATATTCGTATAAAATATCCACATACTATTTTTACTTTCTTTTCTATAATTCACCGCATCATATATAAGACCATAACCACTTGAAATAATTATTGTAATGTAAATTATTATTTGTATAATATTCATATCTCACCTATTCTACATATCCTATATATGGTAAATTTCTATAATACTCTTTAGTATCAAACCCATAACCTATTAAAAATTTATTAGGTACTTCAAATCCTAAATAATCTATATTAACATCTACTTTTCTTCTTTCTGGTTTGCTTGCTAAAGAACATATTTTTATGCTTCTAGGATTTTTGGCTTTTAAATGTTTTATTAGAAAATCCATTGTAATTCCACTGTCAATTATATCTTCAACAATTAAAATATCTTTTCCACTTATATCCGAAGATACATCTTTTTTTACTTGTACACTACCTGAACTTTCCGTATTTTCTCCATAACTAGATACTTGTACAAATTCAAATTGCATTTTAGATTTCATTCTTAATGTTAATTCAACTGTAAAAAATACTGCTCCTCGTAAGACACTTACAATAACTAAATCTTTATCTATATAATCTTCATCTAGTTTTTTAGCTAATTCATCTAATCTATTTTCAATCGTTTCTCTACTAACTAATTCTTTTATTTCCATAAATACTCCTTAAAATATTCCAACAATTTTTTCATTTTCATCTATATATATTTTCTCATAGCTTGGAACTTTTGGAAGCCCAGGCATAGTCATTATATCTCCTAAAAGTACTGTTATAAAGCCTGCTCCACTATATAATCTAACATCTTTTACTGTTATATCATAGCCTTCTGGTTTTCCTAATTTATTTTTATCATCAGATATAGAATATTGTGTTTTAGCAATACATATTGGTAAATTATATTTTCCAATTGCTTTAATATTATCTATCTCTTTTTCAGCTTTTTGTGTATAGATAACATTACCCGCTCTATATATTTCTTTACATATTTTTTCTATTTTATTTTTAATATCATCATTTTCATCATATAATAATTTAAAATTATTTTCCTTATTGCATTCTTCAATAACTTTTCTAGCTAAATCAATAGCACCTTCTCCACCTTTTACATATGCTTCAGATAAGCTAACTTTAATATTATTTTCTCTACAATATTCTAAAACTACATCAATTTCATCATCTGTATCTGTATTATATTTATTTATACAAACAACTAGATTTACTCCATATTTTTTCATGTTTTCAACATGAACTTCTAAATTACATAAACCTTTTTTTACAGCTTCAACATTTTCATTAAGTATATCTTTTTTCTCTACACCCGCATTATATTTTAATGCTTTAATTGTTGATACTAAAACAACACAATCTGGTTTTAATTCTGCTTTTCTACATTTAATATCCAAAAACTTTTCTGCACCTAAATCTGCTCCAAAACCAGCTTCTGTTACTACATAATCTGCTAATTTCATTCCTAACTTAGTTGCAATTATTGTATTACAACCATGTGCAATATTTGCAAAAGGTCCTCCATGAATTATTACTGGATTAGCTTCTAAAGTTTGTACTAAATTAGGTTTAATAGCTTCTTTTAATAAAACAGTCATTGAACCAGTTACATTTAACTCTTTTGCATATACTGGTTTTTTATCATAAGTATATCCTATTAAAATATTATCTAGTCTTTCTTTTAAATCTTGTATATCTTTAGCTAAACAAAATATTGTCATTATTTCACTTGCTGCTGTTATATTAAATTTATCTTTCCTTTCAACACCATTTTTTTCACCTATTCCAACAACAATTTCTCTTAATGCTCTATCATTCATATCCATTGTTCTATAAAATTTAATTTCATTTGGATCTATATTTAAACTATTACCTTGCATAATATGGTTGTCTATTGCAGCACATAATAAATTGTTTGCAGTAGTTATAGCATGAAAATCTCCATTAAAATGTAGATTAATATCTTCCATTGGTATAACTTGTGAATATCCACCACCAGTTGCTCCACCTTTAACACCAAATACTGGTCCTAAAGATGGTTCTCTAAGTACCATTAAACAATTTTCGCCTATTTTATTAAGTGCATCACCAAGACCAATACTTACTGTTGTTTTTCCTTCTCCATATGGTGTTGGATTTATTGCAGTAACCAATATTAATTTTGCTTTATTTTCTCCGCTAATTTTACTTACATCAATTTTTGCTTTATATTTTCCATATAACTCTAAAGCGTCATCTGGTATATTAATTTTATTAGCTATTTCTTCTATTTTTTTAATTTCACATTCATTTGCTATCTCAATATCTGTTTTCATTTTATCCCCTCCATGTCTCTTAAATTCTATATAAATTATATATGAGGTATAATTTATTTTCAAGTAAAATTGAGCAATTATTCTCAAATTTGAAAGCTCACTACCACACTTTCCAGACATACAAAAAGATACGACTTTCATCGTATCTTCATAATTTTATATTCATTGCTTTCTACTTTAATTGCCAAGCACTATCTGCACTACTTCCATCACCTGTTATGTCTGCTACTTGTGTACTAGAAGTTAGTGTAACTACTGGGCGAAGACCGATAAGTGCCATACCACGGTTTCTCATTAGGAATATACAAGTCGATCACGTACACCTTCCCGCTGCTCCTCACAACGCGCATATCGAAGAATGTACGATCACTATTGAAATTTACACGGACACAAGACGAAGACAACCAATATCCTTTACTTCTAAATACTATATCTAATGCAACTTTATTATCTTCTGTTTCGGTTGGCTTATCATAGTTATAATAATTGGGCGCATAGTCTCCTACTTCTGTTCCGCTCTCTGGTAAATATGTATTACTTATTGTACCAACTCCTGTTGCTCCACTTGTTTCTAACTCTGCTATTGTTTTTACTCCTTCTGGTACATTATACTTCTCACCATCTGTTCCCACGTACATCCAATTTGTTTCGTTATCCCCCCAAGCTTTATCTCCTTTTATTAGCTCATTTACGTCTTCTATTTTTAAGTTTCTTCCTCCATATACTGTTGCACATATTTCATCTATTACACTTGGTCCATTTATAAATCCTTTTTCTCCATATAGATATATGCTCTCTACTGGGTCTGCACTTACTAATGTTACGCTTTTTCCATCGTTCTTTAATACTCTCCACTTTATTGCTTCTTCTAATACTTCTACAACCTCTTCTCCTGGCTCATATGTATTTTTACTTGTTCCATTTTCTTCATTCCATATCCAAGCTATATCTTTATTGTCTCCTTCTGTTGTGAATTCATATGTTTCTCCTGTTGGCATATAGTCTACATAGTCTCCCACTTCTAATAATGCTACTACTGATGTTTTTGCTACTCCTATTCCCAAATCTGCTAACCATGTTGCATATGGTTCTTTACTTTCTTCTCCTAATACTATCTCTCCATTACTTATCGCTATCATTCCTGCATATTCTTCTTTAAACTCTGGGATTATATCTTTTACTTCTGTTGAATTTAATTGTGTTCCTTCTCCATTTCCAGTCGCTAAATTTATCATATTCTCTGCATTCTTTACTGCTAATATTTCTTGATATGTTCTTATATCACTTTTAAATACCGCTTCTTTCGCCTTCTCTATTATTCCTCCTTCCATAAATGTAACTATAACTGCAGCTGTTAATATTATTAGTACAATTATTGTTACTATTAATGCAACTAAGCTTATACCTGATGTTTTGCTATTCTTTAAATTTTTCATAATCTTTTCTCCTTTCGTATTTTGTTTTTTCTTATACATTTTCATTGTATAACACTTTTATTTTACTTTAACTGTTTTGTTGCAGTTTTTTTATTTTTTATTTATCCTCCTTCCTTCAGTTCTTTATTTTTATTATTTCCAAAATATTTGTTTTTAATTTTGGCAAACTAAAAGAACCTAAGACTATACTACGTTTTTTCGTAATATATTCTTAAGTTCTTTGTATTTTTTTGCATGTCAATTAAAGATGTTTTTATACTATAAACATCCCCCCCCCTAGTATTTAGCACTTTATGGCATATTACTTTGGTTTTATTTGACATTTTTTTACACCTTCTTTCTTGTTTGTAATATATCATAGGTAATTTAACTTTTCAATATAAAATAGGAAATTAATTTAAAATTCCCTATTTCTCTTTTCTGCATATTATATGTATTGGTTTATTAAATTCTGTTAATTTCTTTTTGGTTAATGTTTCATATTTATGTTCTTTATCTTCTATTTTTATTATACCTATTTCTTCTCTTTCTTCTGTAGTTACTTTCCATGTAATATTTCCATAATTAATTAACCAAATATCTATTATCTTTAATAATTCTTCAATTGTGAAACAATCTACTAAAGGTATACTAATATCCATATAATGTTTTGATATATCATCTCCCATACATACACCTTGTCTAGATATCTTTATTTCTATTTTATTGTTCTCCATAGCTTATCTCCTTTTATATATACTACTTATCAATAATAATTATCTCCTATAAGTTTCAAAAAATCAATCTCATTACATACTTTTTTTGAACTTATCTGTCATTTTATATATTTTATACACAAATTATAATTGCAATTGTCTATTTTTCTTGATATAATACATTCAAACTTAATATTATTTTAATTCAATAAATTTTTTATTGGGAGGAAAAGATATGGAATCAATTGATAGAGCAATAAAAACTATTAATGAATTACTTTCTATTTTAGATAAATATGAAAGTATTTGTAGTGATATGAATAGTTTGGTAAAAAATCAAGAAAAAATGGAACAAGCTTTATTAAATCAAAGGAGGCAATCAAAATGAAAGCAAGTGAAAGTATAAAAAGAGAAATTGCTAAAATTGAAGAAAGAATTAACCGGCACAAACATCAAATTCGTAAATTAGAAAATGAAAAATTAAATTTAATGGGAGACCTTCATAATGCTGAGTTTGAAGAAAGAACACAAGGACAATTCGCAAACAGATTTGAAGTAGACTCTTTTAGACATAATGATTAATGTTTGGAGGTAATTAAAATGAGTTGGAAAATTCCTTATGAAATAATGGCTGAATTCGTTATTGTTTTTAAAAAAATTATGAAAAGAAGTCTTGTAAGTAGAACTGTCTTTGACTTTTTCAACTGGTATTATGGAATTCAAAATGAATATGGTGAACATGTAAGATTAAAACCTGATGAATATACCAGTATTATTGGATTGATTGATTCAGAAACACAAAAAAGAGCTGGAAGATTAATGCCTGAAATGGATTCAAGTCTTAAGGCTATAGGCAATGAATTTGATAATGATGCAACAGCACGTTCTATTTTTATGTGTTCAGTTGTTGATAGATTTTACAAAGAAAATCCTGAATACGACTATTTTGCAAATTTAAATCACATATAAAAAATACAACAAAGAATGAGTGAAATTCACCCATTCTTTGTTTTTATCTTAATACTAATTTATCTATCTTTGAACTAATATATTTTTCTAGTTTCTGCATAAATTCATCTGAATTAATTTCTTTTTTAGCTACCATTTCTAATCCCTTTTCCCAACTAGCAGTAAGTTTAGGATTAAGCATATCTGGCATTGAATTATTTACAACATCATATATAACTTCACCTTTATCTGTTGGTGTAATTATTTGTGTTTTAGAATTAATACTTATATAACTTATTTTTTCTAGTTTTTTAATTATTTCAGCTCTTGTTGCACTAGTACCAATTCCCGCTCCTTTAATCTGTTCCCTTAATTCCTCATCTTCAATAAGTTTCCCTGCATTTTCCATTGCAAGGATAATTGAACCTGAATTATATCTTGTTGGTGGAGATGTTTCTGATTCTTTTGTTTCAAAATTTATTATATTAACTGTATCTCCCTTTTTTAGATTATTTAATATTTCTAAATTAGTTTCTTCATTTTCTTCATCTTGATTTATTTTATTTTTCTTAACTATTTCTAAATATCCCATATTTATGCATACCTTATTAGATAAATAAAATGTTTCATTATCTATATTTATAGTTATATTAATTTTATTAAATTCAGCTGGTGGATAAAATATACTTAAAAATCTAATAACAATTAGCTTATATATATCTTTATGTAACTGAGGTAATTTTTCATAATTTTCAAATCCTTGCCCTGTTGGAATTATTGCATAATGGTCTGTTATCTTACTATCATTAACATATTTAGTCTTTAATAAATTAGTAGAATATTTTTCACTAATCATTTTATTAATTATTTCTTGTACAGTTTCATCTTTAAAATTTTTAGCTAGTCCATTTAAATTTTTAGTTATTTCTTTTGCAACAGCAGAAGATAATACTCTTGCATCTGTTCTTGGATATGTAACTAATTTTTTCTCATATAAATTTTGTATAACCTCTAATGTTTCATCAGGTTTTATTTTAAATCTTTTAGTACATTCATTTTGTATTTCTGCTAAATTAAAAAGTAATGGTGCATTTTCTTTTTGTTTTGTTTTCTTAACTTCAGTAATTACAGCTTGTTTATCTTTCATTGCAAAAATAGCATTTTTAGCATCATCTAAGTTTTTAAAGCCTGTTTCATTATATAGTTTTGGTGATTCAAAATACTCAGACTTTTCATTAACTTTCCATTCAGCTTTAAATGGCGTTTCATTTTCTCCAAACTCACCAATTATTTTATAATATTTATCTTTAACAAAATTTCTAATTTCTCTTTCTCTAGAAACAACCATTCCTAAAACACATGTCATTACTCTACCAACAGATATACATATTTTTTCTTCATTAATTTGACTTGCTACTCTTTTTCCATATATTATTGATAGTAATCTAGAAAAGTTAATACCTATTAAATAATCTTCTTTTGCTCTTAAATATGCTGAAGCAGATAAACTATCATATTCAGATAAATCTTTTGCTTCATTTATACCTCTTTTTATTTCATCTTCTGTTTGTGAATCAATCCATACTCTTTTTTTAGTTTTTCCTTCAACACCAATCATTTGATCAACTAATCTATATATATATTCTCCTTCTCTTCCTGAGTCTGTACATACATATATTTTTTCAACATCATCACGCAATAATATTGCTTTAATTATATTAAATTGATTTTCTACAGCTGGAATAATCTCATACTTATATTCTTTAGGCATAAATGGCAATGTATCTAATCTCCAAAATTTAAGTTTTTCATCATATTTTTCAGGATATGACATTGTAACTAAATGACCAACACACCATGTTATTATCCATTCATCTGATTCCATATATCCATTTTTTCTATTTGCATTTATTTTTAGCACCTTTGCAAATTCCATTGCAACAGATGGTTTTTCTGTTATTAATACACTTTTTCCCACGTAAATCTCCTTAATAAAAATATAATGTATTTTAGTATTTTTTATTTTATCATAAGCAATTTTTTTTTACAATCAAAAAATCAAAAAAGAATGTAATAAGATATTTATCCTATATACATTCTTTTTTATTAACTAATTATTAAATTTCTTTTTATGTTGTTAAAGTAATATCAAGGCAATAATTACCTGCTTCATAACGTGTTTCCGCTTCATACCCTTCTATTGAGTTAAAAATTTTTTTAATATTTTTAACTACAACATAAAAATTATTTTTTTCTACCCATTTAGGACGATATGAAGAATATTGTAAGATATTTAATTTACTCCCATCATATACACTTTTTACTTCATAAACAAGTTTATTCTCTTTTATTACACTACATTTTCTAGAAATTTGACTTTTGAAAAAGCTTAATATTTCTTCCATTACCTCTTGTATTTCTTTTTCAATAAGAAACGGACTTTCTATTCCTCTATCCTGTTTTATTATTTCTTGTGCAATTTTTATATAATCTTTTTCAGGCATATTATTTATCTCCTTCACATTCTTTTATATTTAAAGACACCTTTAATACTATATCTCCATATTGTATAGTTTCGAAATACTCAGCTTTAAATCCAACGATATTATTAAATAAATTTCCTACTTCTTTAATAATATTTCTAAAAATTTGTCCTTTTACAAAATATTCCTTGTATATTTCACCTCTGCACTCTAAATTGCTTTCATTTGCTGCAAAATAATTTCTTAATTCAGCTATATATATATATTCTTCTTCTGTTGTTTTTAATTTAGTAGATAAAATATCTTTTGCTATTTTATCTACAATCCATAAAAATAGTCTTTGCCTTTCCTGTTCTTTTTTATTTTGCTTATTCTTCTTTTTAGCTTCTGCCATACCAATTAGAGTATTTGCCGCTGATAAATAATATTCTTTTTTCATATCTTTCACCTATATTATAAATAATTTATTCTACCATCTCTAACATATTATTTTTCCCTTTCATTAATTTTATTATTTCTTCTGGGAGGTCTGCAACCATTATGAGGTATTGGCGTTTTATCTATGATATACTTTATTTCTAATCCAAACCCTTGTAATGTTTTTATGGCTTTTTCTCTTGTATTTCCATAGCCCATAACATAAATAATTATTTGCTCTATATCATTTTCTACAAGCTTACTACCAACACTTTCTGCAATTTTTTCAACAGTTTCTATACTTGTTTTATCTGAACCTTTTGCTCCAATATCTTTTGCACTAACAAATGCTAATATATTTCCATCTGTATCTTTAGCATTAATTATTGTATTATTATTTGCACACCGAATTATAACACTAGCAACTTTTCCTTCATTATTCATACTAATCTCCCTTTCATAATATTTTCCCATTTAGCAAAATAGCTTAATATATTCTAATATTTACAGATTTTAGTATTTTATCATAAAAATATATTAAAGTCAAAAAAATAACAAGATAAAATATATCCTGTTACTTTTTGTTTAATTAATTATCAAGAGTTAAAGAAATATATAATTCTCTTGCTTCATGCTCATTTTCTTCGTTATATATAGCCTTAAACCCTTTTACCATATTAAAAACTGTACATATTTCCTGAAGAATTATATAAAAATCAGAATAACTACTTACATAAGTATCTTTTTCACATATAAAAATGAAAAACTCTTCATTAGTCTTTATGCTTTCTTCTATCCGAAGTTCATATATTTTTTCTTTACTGTTTCTTTCAGTTAAAATCTTATTTACAAACTTATGAATAATCCAAAAAAACAGTTTTTCTTTTTCCATACTTTTAAATGTAGGCATCTTTTCAGTATACTCATTAGCTAAAGCCTTTATACCTTCAAGAATAATATTAGATGTTTCACTTCTCATGTTTTTTCTCCTTATGCTTTCTTTTCTACTTTCATATAAACTTTTAAAATAGGTGTGCTTTTTCTACCATATGGATTATATTCCGCACTATATCCCTTCATACTGTTAAAAATATCTGCAACTTTTTTAACAATTTCTCTGAATTCTTTATTAATAGTAACTAAATACGGATTATAATGATCTGCTTCACAGTTAAGTGTACTCCAATTATTATTTACTGTCCAATCATGTACTTCTAACTTATATATACTTTCTTCACTACTACCAGTATATTGTTTATAGTGTACATCTCTTCTAATTTTATCTAAAAGCCAAAAAAACAATCTTTGTGTTTCTCTTTCTTCCTTAGTTTGCTGTTCGTTCTCCATAGCTTCTGCCATTTCGAATATTATCGCTCCTGCATTCAAATAAACTTCTTTTCTCATACATTACATCTCCTTTAAAAATTTCCCATTGAATAAAAAAGTTCAATGTATTCATTATATTATATTTTCTGAAAGATTATATCACAAACTTATGTCAACTTCAATACTTTTATTCTTCATTTTATTGACAACATCTCTTTCTATAAGTATAATTTACATATTAGGAGGAAAACTTATGGAATATAATGAATTATTAGATTGGTATAAAGATGAAAGAAAAATAGATAAATTAAAAGAAAGTTTTAAAGTATATATAAAAAATTCAGAAAGCGAAGAAATTGCAAAAATTAATATAGATAATGTATGCAATTTTTTAAATGATAATTATGAAAATATATGTAATATTGTTACAGATAAAATGTTAAACGAAAAAAATGAAAATTGGTTAGATGATGATGAAGAACCTTTAACTAGAGACTATTTCATAAAAATATTGAACAAAATAGATAGTATTTCAATTAATAATGATTTAACAACAAATATATATTTTGATGATAATAACCTATTCTGGGGGACATTAATTGAAGTTAATTTAAATAAAGATTTACATATAACTAATGTTGGATTAGTAAAATAAGGATATTATGAAAATAGAATTTAAAGTAGAAAATAATTTAAGTGGTATTAGTATAAAACAATATTTAATAAATAATTTAAACATGTCTAAAAGGCTTATTATCAAACTAAAAAAAAATCAAAATATTTTATGTAATAAAATTCCTGTATATGTTAATTACATAATGAAAACAAATGATATTATTACAATTAATTTAGAATTTAATGAGGAAAATAATATTGTTCCTTTTGATTCCAATTTAAATATTTTATATGAAGATGAAAGTTTTTTAATAGTAGATAAACCAGCTAACTTACCAACACATCCTAGTGCTTATCATTATGATAATACACTTTCAAATATTGTTAGAAATTATTATATGAAAAATAATATTGATACATTAATAAGACCTGTTAATAGATTAGATAAAAATACATCTGGAATAGTTGTATTTGCTAAAAATCAATATGTACAAGAACAATTAATAGAGCAAATGAAACAAAATATTTTTAAGAAAGAATATATTTGTATAATAAATGGACATTTAAAAAAAGAAAGTGGAATAATTAATTTACCAATAGCTAGAGAAAAAGAAAGCATTATAAAAAGATGCATTAGTGATGATGGTGATACTGCTATTACTGAGTATACTGTTATTAAAAGATTTTATATAAATGATATTTCAATGTCATTAGTTAAAGTTAATTTATTAACTGGAAGAACACATCAAATAAGAGTACATTTTAGTCATATAGGTTATCATTTAATTGGTGATAGTTTATATGGAACAGAATCAGATTTAATTGATAGACAAGCTCTGCATTGCGTAAAACTTTCTTTCATTCATCCAATAACCAAAAAAGAATTAATTATTAACTCTGATATTCCTAAAGATATACAAAATATATTAAAAGCTGGTAATTAAATACCAGCTTTAACTTATTCATATTTTCTATCTATTAAACTATCTACATATAGTGTGTTTACATCTAAATATGCTTTATCACCTATTTTTATATCACTATCTGTTATATCTATTTTTAAATCATACATCCCTACTTTTCCAATAACATCATATTGTTTACCATTTATATTAACTTTTAACTTTTCTCTTTTTATATTTTCTTTAAGAAGATTTTTTTCATTTCTTAAAAAATCTACAAATCTAAAAGTATCTGTATTTTTACACATATTAAATCCTGCCATATATCCAACTGGTATAATTGCTAATTTAGTTGGTTTCCTAGTTTTATATGATGATAAATATCCTACAAAATAATTCTTAGGTAATTCTTTTATTTCACTAATTTGACTTTCTATTTTTCCAATTCTTTTTAGTCCCAACTCATTACTATTTTGAATTCTTCCTAAAAAAGCTGTTCCTAATCTCACACCATTTAAGTACATATTTGGATTATATATAAATCCAGAAGAATTACATATATGTCTTAAATTAAATACATATCCTCTTTTTTCTAACTCTTTTAAAACATTTATAAATCTCTCATATTGCGTTTTAGTAAATTTTGAACTTTTATTATATGCTAATGAAAAATGTGAATATATACCATCAAAAACTAAATTTTTATTAGTTTTAATAGATAATTCAATTTCATCAATATTTTGATATAAATACCCATATCTACCCATACCTGTATCTATTTTTAAATGAACCTTTATATTTTTATTCATGCTTCTAGCAATTTCATTAGCTAACTCTGCAGCTGCTGTTGAACCAATTGTTAATATACCTTTATTCTCTATAATATCTGCTATTTCTTGTGAAATACATGTACTAGATAAAACTAATATTTCTTCTTTTATCCCAGCTTTTCTTAATCTAATTAATTCATCTATATTAGCAACTGCTAACATTTGTATTCCATTTTCAATGAGAATCTTTGAATATTTAACTAAATCTAAACCATAACCATTTCCTTTTACAACAGCTATTATTTTCTCATTATTTTTAAGCATATTTTTTATAACATTTATATTATTAATTAAATCTGCTTTATTTATAATTAATGAATTCATAAATTCTTCCTTCCATTAAATTTATATATTTATTATTAACATTTCTATAAGAGTTTACTCATATAATGAATAAACTCTTTATTAATATATTTATATAAATATTATTTTTTTCTTTTTAATTTACTTTTGAAAAATATTAACTTTTTATATACTCTTTCAGTTATTTTATATAATTTATATGTTAGAGGTTTAAATGGTATATATATTTCACCTAAAAATTCAGTAAATTCAGCTCCAAATCCTTTTTTAAACCTATATAACCCATATTGAGGATGTGATTCATCTAAAACACCTGATACTCCTCTAAAATCATATATATCTTTTTTATTCTCTATTGAATATTTTATCATTTCCCATTGAAGTAAATAATTAGGCATTAAATTTCTATGTTCATTACTACTTGCACCATATAAATACCATACTTTATTTCCATATATAATATCTATTATTCCAGAAATAGGCTTGTCTTCATAATATGCCATCATTAGTTTAAAATGATTAGGATATAACTCATCATACATTTTTTCAAAATATGAAAGTGGTCTTATCATAAAATTGTCTCTTTTTCCAGTAACTTTCATAATATCATGAAAGGCTTTTAAATCTTCTCTATTTCCTTCTTTTATTACTACACCTTTTTTAGTTGCTAAACGTATATTATATCTTGTTTTTTGATGAAAACTTGCAAATACTTCATCTTCTGTTTTATCTTTAATATCTAATCTAAAAACATATCTTGGTTGTATTTCTTCACTAAAGTTTTTAGCATTATCTTTTATTTTAAAACCTAATTCAGAAACTATTTTTCTAAACTCCATATCATCACTTTTTATATCTGGTTCAATTTTTAAAACAAATGCTTTATTTCTCTTAGCAATTTCTTTTAGCCCTAAAGTTAACTCAGCTAGTACTTTTTTATCATGTATATCACAAACAGGTCCACGTGCTGAATACATAATATTTCCGAATATAGGGATTTTTCTAATTAATACACTAATTGAACCAATTATATCTCCATTGTCATCTTCAACAATTACTACTTCATCTTTCCAACTTGTTTTTACTTTTTGCCATTGAGAAGACTGTTGAAAATTACATCTTTCATGTTTTTCTAAAAATTCATTATATCTATTTCTATCTTCATCAGTTAATATTTTCATTTATTTCCCTCCAACATTAACTATTTTATATTAATTATATTTATTTTTCAAGTAGTTAATATATTAATTATATATTTATATAATCTTTCAACAAATTTATATAAAATATAACGAAAAATATATCAAAAAAATAACAAAAAGGTATAGGAAAAGAAAAAAAATCTTAACTCTATTATTAAATAAAATTAAGATTTTTTCTTTTAATCATTTTAGATATTTAATCCAGCTTTTAATTTGCTGTGGCATTATGCATTCATTATCTAAAACGAATTTTGTTAATTTAGCTTTATCTATTATTATAATATTTTCTCCTTCTCCAATATATTTATCATATGTTGTAAATAAATATACTGTATAATTTTTAGCTAACTCCTTAAATTCGTTTTTGTCTAAAATAACTTTACCTGTTTTTACTTGAACACATGCTTTTGAATTATCATTCCTATTCACCATTGTAAACTCATATTTTTTAGTATCCTTTTGATTTGTATTAGGATATATCATATAGTCAAGTTCTTTTTGAAGATATAATGAAACAACAAGCTCTACATCCTCTGGTAAAAGCATATTCCAAAAATTTGTTATTTCCTCTGTTTCATACCTAAACTCTGTTTTTGTATTATCATTATATATTGTCTTTATTAAGCTTTCTATTCCTATATCTTCATGATTAATAATACTTGTACTATTAGGTGCTCTAAAATTGTTTACAACTATACCTGGTACATTTTCTTGTCCACCAATTTTAATAAAATCTACATCTACATAATGACATACATCATATTTTATATTTTCTTCTTTTTCTGAATGTTTCACATCACTTAATACACGACACAAATAATATACATTATTATTATCTCTAGTCCATACCAAATCATTTATTTGCATTCTATAAAGAACCCTTATTGCTGTTATATATCCTCTTGCTTTTCTATATCTTTCCCGTCCTAACTTTTCTGCTTCTTCTTGGTCTTTAGGTAATTTATCTAGTGGCCAACCTATTCCTAAAATATTGTTTCCCCTGCAAAATTCAAATGCATTTTTATTACTTGTCTTTATATTCATTCTCCATATATTCATAAACTTACCTCCAACAATATATAACATATTTATTTTTTATTATTTTAATTACTTTATTAGTATAACATATTTTTTATTTTATGTAAACTTTGTTACTCTAGAAAACATTTATATCTTTTTAAACAAACTAATTGACATTAACAGAATATGGTAATATAATATATGTAGAAAGAATAGTATAAAATTTAACCAAAATTTAATAAAAAAAGAGTGGCTCGTATCCACTCTTTTTTTACATGCTTTATGTACTATATTTTTGCTACTAAAATAAATATTATTAATAGTATCATAAACTTTAGTATAAAATTAACCATGCATTACCCACCTCCCCCCTTGCCCTTTTAAGACACATATATATTATACTTCCATTTAATTCCAATTGTAAAAAAGAATTGTTCGTCAAATTATGCTGTAATCCGCTACTTTAATGCATTTTTAGAAATTATTAGATAAAACTAAATGTAATGTTTTGTCTATTTTTTATTTATTTCAAATTATGTTGACTATTTTAAATAATTTTGTTATTATATTGCTACATTTATATATTATATTTATTTAATAAAATTTTTTTATTGGAGGAATTTTTATGCAAAAATACACAAAAAAAGACAGGAACTTTTACATTTGGACCTTAAGTAACTGTATTAAAAGCATTTACGAAGAATGGGGAATTGATATGATGTCAATGTATGACAATATACAAAAAGATTTCCCTAATGCAGCAAAAGCTATTCGAAAAATGTATTCAAAATTTAATATCAATAATTATGGAAAAGCAAAACCATTAACATTTGAAAATTCTGAATATATTTATCAGGCTATTGCTAACTTTATTCCAGCAAAACAAAATTTAAAATTTGATTTAACTACAAATGAATTGGATAAAAAGTATGAAAATTTGAATATGTGTTCATGGGATAAATTCGTGCATATTAACAGAATGGATTTACTTATGGCAATTCTTCTTTTCACAGAAGAATTTATATTTGACCCTATTTCAAGTTCAAATGTTAAAGTAACAGATGAAAATCTATTTATTTCAAGCGAATTTGTACTTATTAATTTTGTAAAAGCAAAAACAGGTGAAATTATAGTATATATTACTGTAAAAGATGTTTTAACTTTAAAATATATTATATTAAACTAATTATATTTTTTAAATTAGTTGCCAATAGCAAAATACGGTAATATAATATATGTAGAAATAATAGTATAAAATTTAACCAAAATTTAATTAAAAAAGAGTGGCTACTTTCCACTCTTTTTTACATTTTTTATGTACTATATTTTATCTACTAAAATAAGCATTATTACTAGTATCATAAACTTTAGTATAGAATTAACCATATTTTTCCCACCTCCTCCCTTGTCCTTTTAGGACACATATATATTATACTTCCATTTAATACCAATCGTAGTAAAAATCGTTAGTCAAATTATGCTGTAATATTCTATTTAAATGTATTTTTAAATATTATTAGATAAAACTAAATGTTATGTTTTGTCTAATTTCCTTTTATTTTATATTATGTTGACTATTTTTAATATTTTTGGTATTATATTGCTACATTTATATATTATTTTATTTAATAAAACTTTTTTATTGGAGGTATTTTTATGTATTTAAAAGACACTGTTTTTTATACTTGGGTTGTGGAGGAATTTATTCATGAAACATTATTATTGCATGGAACTAAATTTATTAAGTTATATTATTATCTAAAACAATATTTCCCTGAAGCTATAAAAGCTCTTAATAAAATGTATTATAACTTTAAACTTAATGATTTATCTAAAGCAAAACCATTAAAAGTTTGTAAACCTAATTTCATTTATGAACATATTTCTAATCTTATTCCATCAAATCAAAATTTCAAGTTTGATTTATATATTAATGAATTCTCAGATACGTATAAACATTTGAATTGCAAAGCAAGTGGATCAATAGAAAGAATTGATTTAATTTTACTAATTTTGCTATTTTCAGAAGAATTTATATTTAAACCAGCAAAAATAAATAATCTTAATATTACCCCTTCTGAACTTACTACAGAAGGCACATATGTTTCAATTAATATTCGTCATAACATAAATACAACAAGTATAAATATACAAATAAAAGATGCTCTATCTATTCAATTTATTATACTTAATTAAACTTATATAAAGGCATTATCCGTAAAAAGATAATGTCTTTGTATTTATTTATTGACAATTATATATATGTATAATATAATTCATAGCGTACTATGTTATATATAGTATGCTATATGAAAAGAGGTGAAATTTTGAAACAAAATTCTCTAGGTAGATTATTTAAAATGATAAATAATATTTTTGAATATAATTGTAATAAAAATTTAGCTAAATTAAATCTTACTCGTTCACAAATGGATATATTAATTTTTATACATTTGAATTCAAAAAAAGATATTGAAACAAATCAGATAGATATAGAAAAACACTTTAATCTAAAAAATCCAACAGTTACAGGTATTATTAATAGATTAGAAGAAAAAGAGTTATTAATAAGATTGCCTAGCTTAAAAGGTGCTAATTATAAAAAAATTGAATTAACTCAAACAGCTATAAGTCTATTAAAAAAAGGATATAATCAAGCTTTAAAAGGCGAAAAAGAAATTTTTGGAATATTAAATGAAACTGAAAAAAAAGAATTACAAAGATTATTAAATAAAGTATTAGAAGACTATCAAAAAAATAACATTAAATAAGGAGGTAATATATGATAAAAGAATTAGCTAAATCTGTAAGAGAATATAAAAAATATGCAATATTAACACCTATTTGTGTCGCTATAGAGGTTGTATTAGAAATTCTTATACCACTTCTTATGGCAGAGCTTGTGGATTTCGGAATATATGCTGGAGACATGAATATTGTATATAAAGTTGGACTTCAATTAATATTATATGCAATATTTTCATTAATGTTTGGTGCACTTTCTGGTTGGTTTGCTGCAAAAGCATCATCTGGATTTGCAAAAAATTTACGTCAAGACTTATATTATAAAGTACAAAACTTTTCATTCTATAATATAGATAGATTTTCAACAGCTTCTTTAGTTACACGTTTGACAACTGATGTATCGAATGTACAAAGATCATTTCAAATGATAACTAGAATTGCTGTAAGAGCTCCTTTAATGGCTATAGTTGCTTTAATATCTGCTCTTAGAATAAATGTAAAATTATCTTTAGTATTTTTAATACTAATCCCTATTATTGGACTTGGACTTTTTTTAATAATTAGAAAAGCTCATCCAATAATGAAAAAAGTATTTAAAACATACGATAAATTAAATAATGTTGTTGAAGAAAATGTTTCTGCAATTAGAGTTGTTAAATCATTTGTTTTAGAAGATGAAGAAATTGAAAAATTTGAGAATGTATCAGATGATATTTATCAAAACTTTATAAAAGCTGAAAAATTATTAGCTGCAAATATGCCGTTAATGCAATTTGCAATATACCTTTGTATAATACTTATATCATGGTTTGGTGCACATATTATCGTGGAATCAAATATGAGTATTTTAACAACAGGTCAGCTTATGACATTGTTTACATACTCAATACAAATTCTTTCAAGTTTAATGATGGTTTCTATGGTTTTAGTTATGATTACTATATCTAAATCTTCTGCAGAAAGAATTGTTGAAGTATTACAGGAAATCCCTGATATATCTAATCCAGAAAAGCCAATAACAGAAATTAAGGATGGTTCAATTGAATTTAATAATGTTAGCTTTAGTTATATAAAAGATGAAAGTAAAGAATGTTTAAAAAATATTAACTTAAATATTAAGTCTGGTGAAACTATTGGTATTATAGGAGGAACTGGTAGTGGTAAATCAAGTTTAGTTAATTTAATTCCTAGATTATATGATGTAACACAAGGTACATTAAAAGTTAGTGGAATTAATGTTAAAGATTATGATATTAAATCACTTAGAAATGCTGTTTCTTGTGTACTTCAAAAAAATGTTTTATTTACTGGAACTATTAAAGATAATATTCGTTGGGGAGACCAAAACGCTACTGATGAAGAAATTATACATGTATGCAAATTAGCTCAAGCAGATGAATTCATTTCTACATTCCCAGATAAATATGATACATTTATTGAAGAAGGTGGAACTAATGTATCTGGTGGTCAAAAACAAAGATTATGTATTGCACGTGCACTTCTTAAAAAGCCTAAGATATTAATATTAGATGACTCAACAAGTGCTGTTGATACAAAAACAGATAAATTAATACAAACTGCTTTTAAAGAACAAATACCAGATACAACTAAGATAATTATTTCACAAAGAATATCTTCTGTTGAACATGCAGATAAAATTATTGTTATGGATAATGGTAATATATCTGCAATTGGAACACATGATGAATTATTAAAACAAAGTAATATATACAGAGAAGTATATGATTCCCAAGTGAAAGGAAGTGATACAAATGAATAAAGATATGAAAAAACATGGCCCTAAAATTGAAAAAGGAACAATTGGAAGATTACTAAAATATATTACAAAAAATCATAAAAAGAAATTTATATTTGTTATCATTTGTATCATATTAAGTTCTGTTGCAAATGTATTAGGTTCACTATTTTTGCAAACATTAATAGATGACTATATTACTCCCCTACTAGGAGTGCAAAATCCTGTTTATACAGGGCTACTTAAGGCAATAGGAGTGATGGGATTAATTTATTTAGTAGGAATTATAACTGCATATGTATATAACAGAGTTATGGCAATAATATCTCAAAATGTTTTAAAAGATATACGTGATGAAATGTTTATTAAAATGCAAGCATTACCTATTAGATATTTTGATACACATACACATGGTGATATAATGAGTCATTATACAAATGATACAGATACTTTAAGACAAATGATTTCAAACTCACTTCCTCAATTTGTATCATCTGCTATAACTATCATTTCTGTATTTTGTTCAATGATATATTTAGCTCCAATATTAACTGTATTTGTAATTTTATTTTCTATTATTACAATAATTGTAACTAGATTAATTGGCAGTAAAAGCGCAAAGTATTTTATAAACCAACAATATTCATTAGGAAGAGTTAATGGATTTATTGAAGAAATGATAAGTGGTCAAAAAGTTGTTAAAGTATTTACACATGAGGAAAAAGCTAAACAAGATTTTGATATTCTTAACGAACAATTAAATGATGATATGTTTAAAGCTAACAGATATGTTAATATATTAATGCCAATTGCTAATAACTTAGGAAATCTTTCTTATGTTTTAGTTGCAATATTTGGGTGTTTACTTTCATTTAATGGTATCATTACTTTAACACCTGGTACACTTGTAGCATTTCTGCAATTAACTAAAAGTTTTAATCATCCAATTAACCAAATTTCAAATCAGCTTAATTCAGTTATTATGGCATTAGCTGGTGCTAGTAGAATATTTAAAATGATGGATGAAGAGCCTGAACATGATGAAGGTTATGTAACTTTAGTTAATGTAAAAAAAGAAAATGGTAAATTAATAGAAACAGATGAAAAAACAAATTTATGGGCTTGGAAACACCCTCATCATGATGGTACATTAGATTATGTTGAATTAAAAGGACATATTGAATTACATGAAGTAGATTTTGGATATGTTCCTGAAAAAACTGTCCTGTATGATATTTCACTATATGCAAAACCTGGTCAAAAAATAGCTTTTGTTGGTGCAACTGGTGCAGGTAAAACAACTATCACTAATTTGATTAATAGGTTTTATGATATTGAAGATGGTAAGATTAGATATGATGGAATTAATATAAATAAAATAAAAAAAGATTCATTAAGAAAATCTTTAGGTATAGTACTTCAAGATACTTACCTATTTACTGGAACTATTAAAGATAATATTAAATATGGTTGTGATAACGCAACAGATGAGCAAGTTATAGAAGCTGCAAAACTTGCTAATGCACATAACTTTATTGAAATGTTACCAAATGGTTATGATACAATGCTTACAGCAAATGGCGCGCAACTTTCACAAGGCCAAAGACAATTACTTGCAATTGCAAGAGTCGCTATAAATAACCCACCTGTTATGATACTTGATGAAGCTACTTCAAGTATTGATACTAGAACTGAAAAAATTGTTCAAGATGGTATGGATAAATTAATGGAAGGAAGAACAGTTCTTGTAATTGCACATAGATTATCTACAATACGTAATTCAAAGGCTATTATGGTATTAGAAAAAGGTAGAATTATTGAAAGAGGAAATCATGAAGAATTAATTCAGCAAAAAGGTAAATATTATCAACTATATACTGGTGCATTTGAATTAGAATAAACATATATAAATACTAAAAAGGAAGCTTATATTTAGCTTCCTTTTTGGTATACATTACTTTTCAATATCTTTGTAAGTTACAAAATAACCTTTATATGCATTCGCAAATGCAAACGAGATTTCTACGATTTCATATTTCGTTTGATCAAGCTCATTTAAAAAGCCCAAATAGTCTTTTTTGTTTTTAGCTTCATATAAATAATAGCTCCCAACATTTTCAATTTCATACAAAGTCTTTTCTTCTGTACTAGATTCGTCTTGTCCACAACTTACCAAAGTTAAAAGACAACCTAATACAAGTATTAATGCAATAATTTTTTTCATTTTGCTTTCCTCCATTTAAATAAAAAATTTTTTTAAATTAATTAATATAAAATATATTAACGACATTTATATTATAACATAGTTTCGTTTTTTTGCAACATTATGTTAACTTTCAAAAGTTTACTGATTAAATTTTTAATTTTTACTATTTTCTATTTTTCTCTATTTTTTTCATTATTCTATTTTATCTTCTATACAACATTGTTGCAAAACATTGATATATAGCTATTTATAGCATTATTTGACGAACGATTCTCCTTGTATTTGGTATATTTTGGTAGTATAATATGTATATGTCCTAAATGGACATGGAAGGAGGTGAAAATATGAAATCTTTTCTTATAGACTTTATGTTATTGTTATTATTGCTTCTTATTGTTTCAAAAATATAGTACATAACGTCTCAAATAAAAAAAGAGTGGTTGCAGCCACTCTTTTTTTTAATTATTTTTTGAAATCTTTTCTTATCTTTTTTCTACTTATATTATATTACCATATTTTGTTATTGTCAATCCTTTTTGTTATATTTGTTTATTTCTCATTATGTTATATATAACTTCCATGTTATCATCATTAGCCATCTTATTTTTACGTATTGCACCACATTTATTACATTTATATATTATTACATATCCTTTTTTATTATTTATTTCAATATCTATAGGTTTAAGTAGTCCATGGCATTCTTCATCTCTATCCCCTGGATTCTTATCTACATGTTTTGAACATAAACATTTGTTGCAATGGTCTCTACATGTATACCCTAATTTTTCTACCTTATTACCACAATTTTCACATATAAATTCTTCATCAATTTTTGTAAATCTAGATTTTTCTATCATTATCTATAAAAACATCCTTCCCCTGTAAATTCTCTTAAAATTGAATTAATTGGAATATCTTTTGTTTCTAATGGTAGGAATAAAGACACCATTTCATACAATCTTTTTACGTCTGAATAATATTTTGAATCTTGAGTAATAGATAATAATAGTGGTTCTAAAAATGTTCTAAATATAGCAAATTCATATGGAAATGCTGAATTAAATATAACATCTGCTGACTCTTGATATGGATAAATATATTTATCTTCACCTCTTCTTACAGATTTCCATTTTGCAATAGTTTTATCTATTGGATAGGATCTAAATCTATTATCTCTAATAATTCTTCTTATTAATCTTGTATCTGTTGTAGATACTCTATTATATCTGTCAATATTTAATATTGTTAATGCACATATAAATATTTTAAATTTATTTTCTAATGGTATTTTCTCTGTTAATTTATCATTTAAACAATGAATTCCTTCTATTACAAGAACATCTCCTTCATTCATTTTTACTTTATTACCTTTATATTCCTTATGTCCTGTTGTAAAATTAAATTCAGGCATTTCTATTTCTTCTCCATTTAAAAGTTTAGTTAAATGATCATTAAATAATTCTAAATCAACTGCCTCTAAACATTCAAAATCATATTCACCATTTTCATCAACTGGATTATCTTCTCTTTCCACAAAATAGTTATCTACAGATATTGTTATTGGATTTAAATTATTAACTTTTAATTGAACACCTAACCTTTGTGCAAATGTTGTTTTTCCTGATGATGAAGGCCCAGCAATTAAAACAATTCTTTTATTTTCATCTGATTTTATCATATCTGCTATTTGTGCTATTTTCTTTTCATGCATAGCTTCACTTATTCTAATAATTTCATTTATTTTTCCACTTTTTATTGCATCATTTACATCAGCAATATTTCTTATATGAAATTGTTTATAAAATTTTTCATTATCTCTTAATGCACCATATAATTTTGTATAAGTATGTGATGGCTTTATATGATTTACATTTTCTTTATCTGGATACATTAGTAAAATTCCATCTCCAAATTTCTTAAGTTCAAATACTTTCATATATCCTGTACTTATTGGTAATTTACCATAAAAATATCCATATGTTGTATCTAAATAATATATCGCTAGATGTGTATCCAAACTGCTATTTAATAAACTTAATTTTTCTAAATGTCCATCTTCTTTATACATTTTTCTTACCGCATTACGTGGCATAACTTTTTTTATTATTGGCATATTTTCTTCAATAATTTCTTTCATTCTATTACGCACACTAACTACAAATTCATCTATAATATCTATACCTTTAAATTCACAATACAAAGCTTCATTTACTGCATAATTAATTATTACTTTTACATTTGGATATAAGTCTTCAACTGCTTTAATAAGAATTAATGAAAGTGCTTTTCTATAAATACGAATACCTTCTGATGATTCAGTATATATATATTCTATATTAGAATCATCTTGAATCTCATAATTTAATGTTTTTATTTCATTATTAACCTTACAAGCAATAACCTTTTCTTCTTTTGTAGGGTCATATTCTTTTATTAAACTAATAACAGACCTTCCTTCTTCAACACCTATTTCCATTTCAGCTAAATTAACTTTATACATAAAACTCCTCCTTTGTTTATTTTTGATATATCTTTTTTAAATCATTTTCAGTTAGATATTTCCATTTTCCTAATGGTATATTTTCCATTTTCAAATTACCTATAGCAATTCTTTTTAAGTACATTATTTTATGACCTATATGCTCAATCATTTTTCTAACTTGCCTATTTCTTCCTTCAGATATTGTTATATGAAGTTTTGTCTTTTTAGGTAAAATATCTATAACTTTAACCTCAGCACCTTTTGTAATATATCCATCTATATCTATTGGATTTTTTAATATTTCAATTTCTTCATCTGTAATTTCTGTATCAATACACACTTCATATGTTTTAGTAATATCATGTTTTGGATGTGTAAGCTCATATACAAAATCCCCATCATTTGTTAAAAGTAACATTCCAGATGTATACATATCTAATCTGCCAACAGGAACAACCCTTTCTTTAGTTTTAACTAAATGTTTAATTGTTTTCCTTTTTTGCTCATCACTTAATGTTGTAACATATCCTAATGGTTTATTTAATAATATATATACTTTTTTTTCTTCTTTACTTACAACTTTATTATTATATTTAACTATATCTTTATCATTTACTTTATATCCAAGCTCTGTTATAACTTTATCATTTACTTTAACTTTACCTTCTTTAATATATTCTTCTGAGGTTCTTCTTGAACCTACACCACAGCTTGCTAAATATTTTTGTAATCTTTCTTCCATAACTCTCCTTTACACATATATGTTATACTTTATTAGTTAAAAAATCAATATGTTATTTATCTATTCTGTTTGTTTTCTATATAATATTCTAAAATTTTTCTATCTCTTAAATTAATAAATTTCATATAATATATCATTTCATATTTTGAAGGAATCAATTTATCATATGCATCAATTATCTTTTCTAATGCTTCATTTACATCTAGCCATAATAATCTTCCACCTTCATCTATTTCTTTTTGTGTCATATGTAAATTACCAGTATCTTTAATAACTTTTCCTAGAAAAACGTGTGATATTTGCATAAAATTATCTAATGTTTTATATTCTTCTGCTATACCTAATTTTTGCATAATTTCAATTTCACAACCAGTTTCTTCTAATACTTCTCTTATAAAACCTTCTTCTGGCGACTCTCCTTCATCAATTCCTCCACCAGGAAGTTTGTATTCATTTTTATTAGCTTTATTAAATATTGCTATTTTTCCATCATCTCTTATTACTATTCCTCTTGCTCCCCATCTTACTCTTGGATTTACTAACTCTTTAGATTTTTCCCCTATATCTTCATCTAATATTTTACAAATCAAATTATCCATTATTAATTCTCCTTTATTTATTTAATAATTCTCTAATTTTAGTGATTTTTTCATAATCTACAACATATTCTATTCTTTCTTTAACAAAATTTTTTGAACCTCTTTTTTCCCAGCTATATCTTGGTATTAATTGAACATGGAAATGGTTCATTGGCCCATCACACATAGTGCATAAATATACACTCTCACTACCATATACTTGTTTAATAATATTCATTATTTTTTTTGAAAATTTAAATACATATTCACATAAATCATCTGGAATTTCCATTATATCTTTATAATGTTTTTTTGAAGCTATCATTGTATGTCCTAATGCACGTGGATTTCCAACTAGTATTGCTTCAATATATTCATCTTCATAAACTACTTTATCTGAATTATCTCCATAAACACCGTTTCCATTTTCTTTATTAAAACATGTTGGACATATTCCCATATCTGTTAATTCAGCTGGACTTATTGTATCTTTTATTTCTTTTGCTACATGCATTTTTGCACTATTCCAAACTTCTTTTAAATTATCATAAGTAAGATTTTCTTCAACTTCTCCTAATGATTTCCATACTAATTCTTCTTGCAGTTCTTCTAGAATAACTTTATCACTTGGACCATCATCTAATGCCAAATAAAAATAGTTATCTACATCTTCTCCAATTGGATTTACAAAAGAAATTTTACATATTTCTTCTGAAATAATATGACACTTTCTTCCTGTTTCTTCCTCTGTTTCTCTTATTGCACATTCTTTAAGTGTTTCTCCTTCTTCTAAATGTCCTTTCGGGAATGAATAATCTTCCCTTCTAGGTCTATAAACTAAACCTATTTGTTTAGTTTCTTTATTCAGTAAAATACAACCAGCTTTTAATACCTTCATATTATACCTCCTATATATTTTTATTTTTAATATATTCTTTATTAAATTCTTCTGCTAAAATATCCATATATATTTCATCATAATATTTTCCATTTAAAAAATAACTTTTTCTTCTTCTTCCTATTTCTTTAAAACCTATATTTTTATAACAAGATATTGCTCTTTCATTAAATGATTTAACTTGTAACATAACATTATTTATATTTAAATAATTAAATGCATAATCTAACATTAAACCAATAGTTTCTTTTCCATATCCTTTATTTCTATCTTTCTCTTCTCCTATTAAAATACCTATTACACAAGTTCTATTTATATTATTAATATCAAAAAACTTACAATAACCAAGCAATTCATCAGTATCTAACTTTACAATTGAAAATACATAATTATGATTTTTAGTATTTTTCTCAAACCATTCTTTTGTAGTCTCTATACTATCTACTCTACTACTATTCCCCATTCCATCTGTTGTTTTAAAATCTGAAAACCAATATGTATACTTTTCTACATCTTCAATATTAATTGGTGATAAATATATTTTTTCTCCTATTAACTTTTTAAAATATTTCATATATAAACCTCCTTTTACAATTCATATTCAAAACCAACTTCTAAATATATTTTACCTCCTATTTCATATTCTTTTTCTTTAGCTAATTTTCCACCCATTTTTTCATAAAATGCTCTTGATGAATAATTTTCTTTTAAACACCATAATAGCATTTTATTTTTGTTTAATCTTCTAAATTCATTTTGTACATATTTAAACATTTCTTTTCCTATACCAAGACCTTTTTTATTTGGCTTAACATATATTGCTACTATTTCTGAGTCATATTCTTCAGCATATATTCCATTTGCTGGAGCAGTATATCTACAAAAACCTACAACTTCATCATCTATCTTAGCTACAATTGCTGTTCTTTGTTTAAAATTACTTCTAGTTTTTTCTATTTTTTTCTCTCTATCCATTGAATCTAAAAATTCTTGTTCTATTATTCCTTTATATGCTGTTTGCCAACCACCTATTTGTATATCTACAACTTCTGGAATATCTTGTTCTTCCATTTTCATTATTTTGATATTCATAATATATACCTCCTATTTTACATGTTTTATTCAATACCATAAAATATTCTTAACATGCTTTTATATGCTGGATATTGCTTATTATTTATTTCATTTATAACTAAATTAACATCATATTCTATATTTAATAATTCGTATTCAATATTATCTTTTTTTATATCCATAATTACTGCATTTGCTATATTACTCCCTTTTGGACATCCCAAACTTCCTGGATTAATATAAATTTTATTTTTATTTTTATAACTAAACTTAGAATGTGAATGACCACATAAAAATATGTCTGCATCAATTCCTAAAAACATTTCTTCACATTGATCTAAAGTTGGCTTTTTTATAGGTACTTTATATTCATTGTTTTCATTTAATGGATAATGTGATATATATATTATTTTATTTTCAATTTTTAAAATCTTCTCTTTTGGTAAAGTTTTTAGAAAATTTTCTGACTCTATACTTAACTGACTATGCATCCATTTATGATTCGCAATTTCATTTTCACTTAATTTTCTCTTATCATCATGTACTGTTTCTGGCAAACCTTCTAAGAAATATTTTTCATGATTACCTACTACACATATCATTTTTTCTTTATTTTCAATTATATACTTCATTGTTTCTTCCGGGTATGGTCCTATTCCAATCATATCACCTAAACATATTATTTTTTCTACTTTATTTCTTTCAAATTCTTCATATACCTTTTTTAATGCTATTAAATTACTATGTACATCTGCAATTATACCTACCTTCATTTTAATCACCTTTAAAAATATTATCTATTTCAATCATATGTCCAATATTCCCATCACCAGCAAATTTTATTAAATCAAAAAAGGTTTCACTTTTGTCTACCCAATATAGTTTATTTATCTCTTCAGTAAGTTCAACTTTTTTGTTAAGAATACCTGAAAAAACTTCTAATTCGATATTCTTTGTATGATATATAAAATCTATAATATGCTTTAATTCAATATCTTTATTAGTTATTCCAGTTTCTTCCTCAAGTTCTCTATATGCTGCTACTATTATATCTTCCCCTTCTTCTACTTTTCCACCTACTAAATTATATTTTCCTTTATATGGTTCTTTTTCTCGTTTGCACATAAGTATTTTATCTTTATCTTTATTATACACTAAAATTACATTTAACTTTTTCATAAAAATTCCCTCTAATTCTCAAATATTTGTAATAAATTTTTTATATCTATTTTTTCTTTACAAGATGTTGTTATTCTATTTTTATCTAGTTCAATTCCCATACATATCTCTTTTTTATCATATTCTATCCAAATAAAAACATTTGTTATTTCATCTTTTAGATTATTATTAATAAACTCTTCCATTCCATTTTTTTCTTTATAATCTTTTCTTATTCCATCATCAAATAAACTAATGTCATCTTTTAACTCAACTTTTTTAATTTTATATTCATTTGACTTTATTATTTTATTTAATACTTTTTTTACATTTTCACTCGTAAGTTTTATGTTTGTTTCATATTCTTCTTTTATCCTTTGTTTTACTATTTTCTTATTTATTAATTTCATACTATTCACCTACTATTTTTAATATTACTTTATTTTTCAAACATTTCACTTAGTTTTTCTCCTATTTCATATCCTTTTTTATAAAAATCTTCTACTGGCATTTTAAGATATTCTTTTCTATAACATAATTCTAATGTAACTGGTCCATTATATCTACATTCTTTTAGTTTTGATATAACATGTTTCCAATTAATTGTTCCATCAAAAGGAATCAAATGCCAGTCTTCTGATCCATGATTATCATGCAAGTGAACTGCAAATATTTTATCTTTAAATATTTCATAATTAAACTCATCATTAAAATGCGCATGACAATGACCTGCATCATAACATATTCCAATGTTATCACTATCTATATTTTGAAGAATATATTCTAAATAGCCTTTTATTTTTGTATTTTCGAAAGCTATTTTAATATTTAATTCTTTAGCATATTGTATAATTTCTTTAAATCTTTTTAAACCTAATTCATTATATATTGGTGCTACACTTTTACTTACTGGATGCATAACAACTAAATCTATATTATTTTGTTTGCAAACAAATAAATCTTTTTTATAATAATCTATTAAATTATCCCCTTCTTCTCCTTCTTCCCATATTTTATTTATATCTCTATATCCTAAATGAACAAATATAACATTTAAACCTTTTTCTCTTGCATATTTTAATTGTTCTTCTTGTGATACTTCCCATTCTTTATTATACCATTGTAGAAAAACATTTTTAAAACCTGCTTTCACAATAGCATCTATTGTTTCAATTGGTGTTACATTTTTATTATCATTAGATATAACTACAGCTAATTCTTTCATTTGTTAACCTCTTTTCTAATTATTATTTTGTTTCATTATCTATCCACTCTAAATATTGTTTATATCCATCTTGTATATCATACATAACTATTTGTGGTACTTCATAACTATGTAATTTTAAAATTTCACTTTCTATTTCTTTGTACAATACTTTTTTAGATTTCATATGCACTATATATTCATCCGCTATTTCAATATTTCCTTTCCAGTGATATTTACTTGATATATTACTTAATTGGCAACAACTTACCAATCTTTTTTCTAATAATATATTAATAACATTCTCCGCTTCTTGTTTGTTATCAAAAGTTGTTGTAATCATACAATATTGTTTGTTCATATACATTTCCCCTTCCAATATAATATTTTTTCTATTGTTTTTCTATACATTCTAACATTTCATTAAAATCTTTAAACTGGTACTTAGATAATCTATTTATCTCCTCTCTATCTTTATCTGCTGATTTATCATAAATTGCAACCACTTCAATATTTGCATTAATAGCAGCTTCTACACCAACAAGTGAATCTTCTACAACTAAACACTCTTCTCTCTTCATTTTTAAATCTTCTAAAATTCTCAAATGCACTTCTGGGTTTGGTTTCATATTCTTAACAGTATCTTGTGTATGAATTATATCAAACATTTCTTCTATATTAGCTTTTTTAATAATATTCTTGTTATATTTTTTATATTGCTCCATTGCATGTTCTCTTCCTGTTGTTGCAATAGCTAGTTTAAAACCTTTTTCTTTTAACTTATGTAACACTTTTTCCGCATTAGGTTTATAATCTATCACATTTTTTAAATATTCATCAGATATTTCATATCTCATTTGCATAATTTCTTCTTTTGAATAGCTTGAATTATATTTTTCTTTTAAATAATTACAATATTCTAAATACATATTACAGCTATTACTTAATCTTTTTAATTCATTATCTCTTTGTATCAAAATTTCATTTTCATTAATATCTTGATTACAAATTTTTTTAATTAACTCTTTATCTACTTTATTCCATATTTCCATTGAATCTATCAATGTACCATCCATATCAAAAATTATTAATTTTTTGTTTTTAAACATAATTATCTCCTTTTTATAAAATAAAAATTCTAAATATATTTTATCATATATCTAGAATTTTTGTATACTTATTTACATATTAATTTTTTATGTATAGTATCAATAGTCTTTATACCTACTATACCTTCTTAACACTTAACATTCTAAGTGAATTTATTATTGCAATTATTGATACACCAACATCTGCAAAAACTGCTTCCCACATTGTAGCGCTTCCTATAACACTTAAAATTAGAACTAATATTTTTACCCCTATTGCAAACACTATGTTTTGTCTAACAATTCTCATATTCTTTTTTGCTAACTTTATAGCTTTTACTATTTTTAATAGTTCATCTGTCATAATAACTATATCTGATGCCTCTATTGCAGCATCTGCACCTAAACCACCCATAGCAATACCTAAATCTGCTAATGCAAGTACTGGTGCATCATTTAAGCCATCTCCACAAAAAACTACTTTACCTTTTTCAGTCTTTTCTTTTAATAATTCTTCAACTTTTTCAACTTTATCTGCTGGTAATAATTCTGTATATACTCTATCTAATTTTAGTTTTTTAGCAACATCTTCACCAACATTTTTTCTATCACCAGTAAGCATAATAATTTGTTTTACATTGTTTTTCCTTAACTCTTTTATTGCTATTTCGGAATCGTCTTTTATTTTATCTGATATTAAAATATATCCTGCAAACTTCTTATCTATTGACATATATACTACTGTTCCAACTTCTTCACATTTGATATATTCAATATTATTTTGTATCATTAATTTTTCATTACCTATTAATATGTTTTTCCCTTCAATATTAACAGATAAGCCTAAGCCAGATAATTCCTCAGCACCTTCTATAATTTCTTCATCTATTTCTTTTCCATAATATTTTTTAATTGAATCAGCAATAGGATGATTAGAATAATGTTCAGCATGTGCAGCTATTTTAATAAATTCATTTTCATTAATTTCTGTATGTATTTTTTGAACTTCAAAAACACCTTCTGTTAATGTTCCTGTTTTATCTAAAACAACGATTTCTGTATTTGCTAAAGCTTCTAAATAGTTACTGCCTTTTATTAATATACCTAATTTAGCAGCTCCACCTATACCTCCAAAAAAGCTTAAAGGTACAGATATTACTAATGCACAAGGACATGATACAACTAAAAAAGATAATGCTCTATATATCCAATCTGAAAAAGTTTCCTCTGTTAATATTGGTGGAATTATTGCTAATATTACTGCTATCATTACTACTATTGGTGTATAATATTTAGCAAATTTACTAATAAAATTTTCAGATTTAGATTTTCTACTACTAGCATTTTCAACTAAATCTAATATTTTACTAACAGTAGAATCTATATATTGTTTTGTAACTTGTATTTTTAACAACCCATTTAGATTAATACAACCACTTAATATTTCATTGCCTATATTAGCTTTTCTAGGTACAGATTCACCTGTTAGAGCAATAGTATCAAGCATTGAATCTCCCTCTATAACTATACCATCAAGTGCTACTTTTTCTCCTGGTTTTACAACTATTATTTCTCCTATTTTAACTTCTTCTGGATTAACTTTTTCTTCATTATCTTCTCTTATTACATTTGCAAAATCTGGTTTAATCTCCATCAAACTAGCTATTGATTTACGGGATTTATTTACTGCATAATTTTGAAATACTTCCCCTATTTGATAAAATACCATTACCATAGTTGCTTCTGGAAATTCACCAATTACAAAAGCCCCTATTGTTGCAACTGTCATAAGAAAATTTTCATCAAATACTTTTCCTCTAAAAATATTTCTTGTTGCTTTTCGTATAATCTCATATCCAACAATTATATAACTTAAAGCAAATATACAATTATTAATTAATTCATTAGGAAAAGGAATAATTATTGCAATAACAAATAATATTATTGATAAAACTATTTTAATTACCTTATTTTTCATACTGCCTCCTAAATTTCTTCAATAGTTACATCTGGATTTTCTTTTTTTATAACTTTTTTCATTGTATTTATTACTTCATCTTTATTTTCTTCATTACATTCAATAATTAACTTCTCTGTAAAAAAGTTAATAACTGCATTTTGAATTCCTTTAACTTGTTTAATTTCATTTTCTAATTGCATAGCACAATTAGCGCAATCTAAACCTTTTATTATATATGTATATTTCATAATATCTCCCCCTTATCTTTTATGCTCTATATGTTCTATTCCAACTTCAAAAACTTCTTTTACATGGTCATCATCTAACATATAGAAAACTTCTTTACCAACTTTTTTACATTTAACTATTCCGCTTCTTCTAAGCGTACCTAATTGATGTGATATTGATGATTTACTCATATTAAGTACATTAGCTATATCGCAAACACACATTTCATTTTTATCTAAAGCATATAATATTTTTACTCTTGTTGTATCTCCTAATATTTTGAAAAATTCAGCTAATTTATATAGTAAATCTTCATCACCCATTTGCGCAATTGTTTGCTCAACAATCTCTTTATGTATTATATTACAGTCACATGCAAATTCATTTCTTGCCATATTGTTCACTCCCTTATATTTTATTCTAGTAATAGTTGAATATTTGCTCAATTGTAATTATATTATAGTTGAATACTTATTCAATTGTCAATAGTTATTTAATTTTTTGTATAAAAAAAACTGTGAAACATTTTATTACTTTTATAGTAATTTTAAATCAGTAACTTTCATTATTATTTTACAATCAACCTTATTATTTGTTAATATGACATCTTGTTTTCTAATAACTTCTCAACTCCTTTTTATTTAGTTTATCACTTTTGAAAATTTGAACGATTTGTTCAAGAAAAAATTGATTATATTTGACTAGTATATTTATATCACACTTTCCATTATTTGTAAATACGCATGATAAAAAAACTGCTAACAGAATAATTTTTATTAACAGTTTTTTTATGTTTTATTTAATTAACTTTAATGTATTTTGTTTTATTACATCTTTTTTGTCTTCAAAATTTTTTCTCGTTATTCCTATATATTCTACAACTTCTGTATGTAAAAATTTAGCCAATATACTCATAGAGTTTAGAGTTTGCTCTGTTCCATCTCCACTTCCACCTGCACATGCTAAACATAACATTTTCTTATTTGCTAATTTTGAATCTTCATTAAATGATTGACATCTTTTTAATCTATCGAAAAATGTTTTAGCAACTTCACTCATTTCATAAAAATATACAGGACTAACTATTATATAAGCATCATATTCTTGTATCTTTTCTTGAAGTGAATTAAAATCATCGTCCATTTTACATCTATGCTCATTTAAACATATTCCCCAACCTCTATGGCCACATGCTTCACATCTTTTTAAATTACAATTGTTTAAACATATCCATTCAGTTTCAATACTCTCTTGTTTTAATGTTTCTAGACATACATTTACACAAGAATTTGTCAATCCTATTTCATTTGGACTTGCACTTATTATTACAACTTTCATATTTCTTCTCCTTTTTAATCTATATCTCTATATCTTCATCATCTAAATTATCGTTATTTTTTTCAATAATCTTATATCGTTGTATTTCTATAAAAATATTATCTACTTCTATTTTATCTGATTGTTTTTGTTTATCACTCAACTCTTGATATGGTGTACTTATTGCATTTTCCCATAGATCAACTTTATCTGCAGGTATTATATATTTTCCTTCACTTCTCTTACACACACTTAACATATATTTATACCATTTATTCATTCTTGTATATTCAACCTTTGCAAGAATTCTTAAAAAATCTTCATCTGGAATTTCTAAATTGTCTAACATATTATTATCTTGCATAATATAAAATGTTTCTAAAACCTTTTCTCTTAATTCTTTTTTATCTATTTCTCCAATATTTTCAAAATCTAATTTATTATATCTTTCTATATCAGCTATATCTATCTCAGATATTTCAATGCTTCCATCTTGTCTTTTATTACCTTGCCAATGTATTCTTGACTGATATTCACTCCATTTTTTATGCTCATAAGCTGCTAACTCATTTATAATTTTTTCTTTCTTTTCATTAATATTATTTTTTCTATCAATACATTGTTGTGTTATTTTATTTTCTATTATCTCATATTGACTTTCAAAAGAATTCACATTAATAGCTTCTCTCTTTTTTACTATTTCTACAACATTTATCTTTTCTGGTAATACTGTATCTTTTGTAAAAAAATCTCCTACAGAGTCTATTCTTTTTTCATATTGCATGTCATTTAACTCAAATGATAAAATAGCCAATTCATCAAAAGGTTCATCTTTATACAACCTTTCTTTCCAAGCATTAACAGCTCTTATATCAGTAAAGAAACACAATAATTTTTCATGTTCATTTACTGAATTACTTTTACGACCTATTCTTGGTTTTAGTCCATTTTTTAATATACCAGGCAAATTATCTTTTTTAGTTATATGATATCCTTTTTCATATTTTTCCATTTTTTCTCTCTTCTTTCTATCTCTTTACTTCATTATTATACTATCATAAAACAATAAAATTATCAATTTAATTTAAACATTATAGTTTTTATTCCTAAATTTGAATACTAATATATATTTTGTTAAAAATATATATTATGAATAAACTATTTTTAATGAGAAATCCTGATTTATTTCAAGGAGAAAAATATTTAAATAAAACCAAAAAATATTTTGAAGGCTGGTATTTTAAGAATACTACTAAAAATAATGGAATTTCATTTATTCCAGGAATAAATATAGATGGTAATAATAAAAAAGCTTTTATACAAGTAATTACAAATGACTCCTCTTACTTTGTGGATTATGGTATTAGTGATTTTGAATTTAGCTACTCTCCTTTTTATATTAAAATTGGAAATAATATTTTTTCAAAAGCAGGTATTGATATAGATATTAAAGATGAAAAACAAAATCTTAATATTTATGGACAAATTAAATATTCAAATAATAAAAATATACAAACTAATTTATTTAATCCTAATATTATGGGACCTTTTTCATATATTCCATTTATGGAATGTAATCATGCTATACTAGCTATGAAAACCACAGCTTATGGAAATATAGATATAAATAATAAAAAGATAATGTTTGAGAATGGTATTGGATATATAGAAAAAGACTGGGGCTGTTCTTTTCCTAGCTCATATGTTTGGTGTCAAGCTAACTACTTTAAAAATCCAAATACTAGTTTTATGCTTTCAATAGCAGATATTCCTTTTAAACTATTTAATTTTACAGGTGTTATTTGTGTTCTTATTGTAGATGATGTTGAATATAAATTTACAACATATAATAGATGTAAAATAGTAGAATATGATATAATCGACAACTTTTTAAATATAACTTTGAAAAAAGGAAATTATTGTATTAATATTTATTCAACATATAATCCTGGACATAAATTATCTGCACCAATCAAGGGAAAAATGTCAAAAGATATCTTTGAAAGTATTTCTTCTTCAATAACTATAACATTAAAGAAAAATGGTAAAATTATTTTTTCAGATACAAGCAGTAATTGTGGTTTAGAAATTGTTCAAAATTAATATATATATAAATAGTGGTAGAAAATTTATTATTTATTCTCTACCACTGTTTTATTCTTTTTTTGATGTTCTAAACTACACAACACCTTATACTTCCGTCCTGCTTAATAGTATCTCCCTTTTCTATACTTACATATCCTCCGTTTCCCACATGTAATGTAACTAAATCTCCTTTTTTTAATCCTTTTAATAAACCAATATTATTGGTTATACAAGAATAAGGTTCATTTGTTTCATTGAAATGCAAAAATACTATATACTTTTCCTTTGCTATCTTTTTCCGATAAATAGATTTTATTGTAAGTACTTTTGAATCAAAAAGAATTAAAAATTTTCTTCCTCGAAAATATCTTCTTTTCACCAAGACTCCTCCTAATATTTATTTGATGCTAATTATTATATATTATAACATTATGTAAAGTCAATATTATCCTTATCATTATTTCCTTTTATTTACTAATTCACTTATTCTTTTAAGCAAGCACTTATAAATCTTTCAAATAACTTATCTACATATTCTTCTTTAAGCATTAGTTCAGGATGCCATTTTATACCTACAACAAATTTTTTATCTTTCAATTCAAAACTTTCAACTAAACCATCTTGTGAAAAAGATGAAATTTTAGCAAATGGTTCTACCGCTTCTTTAGGTGCTATCATAGAATGAATACTATTTACTTCAATTACTTCTTCACCAATTAAATTGTATAACATAGTATCTTTCTGTATATTTACTTTATGTCTATAATTTATATCAAAAAAATCATGACTTCTAGTTTCATCTAATATAACATCTGTTCCTAACGCTCGCAAAATATTATTAAACCCTGCACAAATTCCTATTAATGGCTTATTTAGCTTTAATACTTTCTTTGCTATTTCTACTTCATATTTTAAGCTATATAACCCCCCTTGTAGAATAAATCCATCACAAAGTTGAATTTGTGTATCTAAATCCTCTAACTCTTCATCAGTTAAAATATTCTTTTCTTGTATATTAGTATAATCACTTTCTACATCAGTAAAATCTAATATATCTTGTGTAGGTAGTAATTCTATCGCAATACCACCATTTTTTACTACTAAATATCTTATCTCATCATAACAAGTTATTTGATGCCATAAATATTCTTCATTATATGGTACTGCTTTTCCTATTATCCCTATAATCGGTTTTTTAGACATAATTTTTCTCCTTCTTTATTTTTCTTTTACTCTCTAAATTCTTTAAGAATCCACACGTTTTGCAAAGCTTGCATGTTATTACACTATTTTCAAAATTCTTTTTAATTAATTTTGTTTTATCTTTATTTAATATATCTTCCAATGTTTCTTCAAATATATTACCAAGTGATATATCCCCATTATTATCTAAACAACATGGCACTACTGTTCCATCTACTAGTATTGCAATTTGTTCTTTTAATGCCAGGCATCTTCCTTTTTTTATTACTATATCTTTATTTATATCTGGCCATTCAAATTCAATATCTTGATTAATAAATACATTTTCTTTTATTTGATAAAATTCTTTTTCCATTAATTTTTCTTTTAAATTTTGGATATTGTATTGTTTTTCAAAAGCTTTTATTATACTTGTGTTAATATCATTTTCTTTAATGTTTCTCATATTCCATAATCTATATGAAATTAATATGTTTTCAAGCTTATTTACACTTTCAAATATATCTTGCAAATATTTATTTTCTTCTATTTCATTTTGACTAATACTATGAATAGAAAAATTAATTTGTCTTACTGCTTTAGAATTTTGTATTACTTGAAGTTTTTCTTTAATTAATGTACCATTTGTTGTTATGTTTGCTTTTAAATCATACTTATCTAATATTTTTAGAATATTTTCTAAAGCATTATGTAATAATGGCTCTCCTTTTACATGTAAACATACTAACTTTGTATAATTGTGTATTTTTGAAATAATATCTTCAAATTCTTCTATAGACATAAATTGCTTTTCCCTAATTGTTTCAGGACAAAACTTACAATTTAAATTACAAATATTAGTTATTTCAATATATACCTTTTTAAACATTTTTTCACCTTTTTATTTAATATTTTAAAAATACCTTTGCAACTTTTCTCGCAATCTTATATATTGGCCCTTCTAATTCCTTTTTAGCATTTTTTAATTCTTTTCGTATTTCAATATGTTGAGGACAATGCTGTTCACATTTTCCGCATTCTATACAATTAGAAGCAGATGTAGAATCTTTTCTAAGTACAGTACACATTATATATTCTTTTAATCCTGTAAATTTTCCATCTGCATAACATTTGTTATATGCTGAAAAAGTTCCAGGAATATCTACATTTTTAGGACATGGCATACAGTATCTACAACCAGTACAACCTACTTTCATTTTTTCATTAATTGAATTCACAACTTCTTTTAATAGCTTTTCTTCTTTTTGCGTAAACTCCCCTATTTCTGTAGTTGATGCTATTTTTACATTTTCTTCAACCATTTCAATAGAATTCATTCCAGATAAAACACATGTAACTTCTTTTTGATTCCAAAGCCAACGAAAAGCCCACTCGGCTGGTGTGTATTTTTTCTCATAATTTTCAAATAAATCTTTGGCTTTTTCAGGAAGATTATTAACTAATCTACCTCCTCTTAATGGCTCCATTATTATAACTGGTATTCCTTTTGAAGCAGCATAATTAAGTCCTTTTCTACCAGCTTGTGAATGTTCATCCAAGTAGTTATATTGTATTTGACAAAAATCCCAATCATATGTATCAATTAATTTGCAAAACATATCTGAATTTCCATGATAAGAAAAACCAATTTGTTTTATTTGACCACTTTCTTTTTTTTCTTTAATCCATTCTTGTATACCTAACTCAGTTAAACGTTCCCAACTTTTCACATCTGTAAGCATATGCATTAAATAATAATCTACATAATCTGTTCTTAAACGTTTTAATTCTTCATTGAAAATCTTATCTATACCTTCCTTTGATTTAACTAAATATTGTGGAAGTTTTGTAGCAATTTTTATTTTTTCTCTTATATTATTTTTTTCAAATATTTTTCCTATTGCCTCTTCACTTCCTGGATAAATATATGCTGTATCATAATAGTTTACACCACCATTGTATGCTACCATAATTTCTTTTTCAGCTCTATCTAAATCAATTTTTCCACCTTTTTGTGTAAATCTCATACATCCATATCCAAGCACAGATATTTCATTCCCATATTTGTCTAAACGATATTTCATATTTCCTCCCAATTATTATTTATCTATCTTTTTTATCATTGTTAGCATTCTAGTATGATAATCATTTTTAGTATAAAAATTAATTGCATTTTCATTATATCCAAATACATCAACTAATATATATTCACAATTTATACTCTTAAAATATTGTTCCATTTTTTTTATTAATTCATTTCCTATTCCACTTTTCCTACAACTTTTTGAAACAATAAGTTCTGTAATAATACCTGTTTTAGGACATTTATAATCTAAATAATCATATTTATCCCATTTTCTTACTATCCCCATAATTAAACCAATCACTTCGTTATTCTCAATTGCTAAAAATGTTTTTCCATTATTATCTGCTACTTCTTCTAAATCTACTAATGCCATTTTTTCTCTATATTCTTCATGTATTGTATCTAACTTATCTTTATCTATATTTACAATATATTCTTCTAATTCAACTAACAAATCTCTAACATCTTCTAAATATTTTTCTTGATATTCTACTATTTCCATAAAATATTCTCCTATATATGTATTTCTTCTTTAATTTCCTGTTTATTTTGTTTTTCCAATATCTTTACAATTCTTGGTCTATTATATCTTTGAATAATAATAAATTGACTATCAAAAATCATGGCAAGTATTGCTGTCCCTAAGAAAAGATAAAATTTTCCCCATGGTATTGAAAATAAAATTGTTGTTAAAGAAATTACTTCATTAATCCAATGATCAACTTCAGATTTTGCCATAGTATTAGCTATTTCTTCTAATGAATGTTCTTTTAATGAAAAAGTCTCTGGATTATATGTTAATGCTTTATCTTTCCATTTCTTCACTTGCAAAATTTTATATAATTTTTTCTCGAATTTTCTCTCTTTAAACCATGGGCTTTTATAACTAATATACTTTTTAAATAATTTAGAAACATTGCCCATTATAATTCTAACCCAGAAATGATACATTACTGTAAAAGCTACTATTCCTGTCCATAATATCACTTTACTATCATTTATATTACCATAATATATGTAAAAACAAACTATTGAAGTTATAACTGTTATTGCTATAACACAATACATAAATATAGCTGGGCCACTTTTCTTTGCTTTATTCATAATATTTCCTCCCTATATATTACTTTTAAACTTTAATGCTTTTTTGCTATGTTTAAATTATATATCATATATTTTATTTATTCAATTTTTATATCAAAAATATCATCAATATGTATTATATTTTTATCATAAAATATAATTTCTCTTTTAAGTAAATTTATCTTTTCTACTTTACCTATATATTCTATATATTTTTGATTATAATAATATATAATTTTTACTATATTTCCTATGTATATTTTATTTAAGTTATATGCTATCTCTTCTTTTTTTTCTTCAGAAAGTATTTTTCTTTTTTCACATTCAATCTCCTTTTTTCTTAAAGCATCACTAAAACCTTTTAATGCATCAAAAGGTAAAAATTGTTTAGCTCTATCTAATTTACTAATAGCCATTATGACCTCCTATTAATTTATTTCTAATTATAGTTGTTGCATCTTCTTGCAAATTCATTCCTTTCAAAATAGCATTTTTACCATACTTTTCTTTTATATTAATAATCGATTTCTCAATTTTTAGTTCCTTTTTCTTTTCTTTCTCATTTATAAATAAATTCATTTGTTCATATTCTTTTTTCTCTAATCTTCCAAAAGATATTCCTATTCTTCTTATCATTATTTCTTTATTAGTCGTTTCTTCGAATAAATTAATAAAACTTTCTACTAATTTCGAATATTGATTTGTTTGAATATATAATTTTCTACTACCTCCTGTTGCATTAATTATATTATTAGAATATCCTATATACAAACTTATTAAATCCGTAACTAAGTCTTTTTCAATAAGTTCTTTTGCTAATACTTCAACCATTTCTTTTAAAACTAATTTTGCTTTTTCATATGTATAATCTTTAAATAAAATTTGACTATTTGAAATTGAATTGTTTTTTGGTGTATATTCTTTTATATCCTTTATCGTACAAGGTTCAATACCTTTCGAATGATCAATTAGAAACTGTGCATTTATTCCAAATTCTTTAAATAATATTTTAGGATTTGCTTTTGCAATATCTGCCATATCATATAATCCTAATTTATTTAATCTTTTTTGTATCCCTTTTCCTATTTGCCAAAAATCTGTTAAAGGTTTATGATGCCACAATTCTTTTATATACCTTTCTTCATTAAGCCATCCAATATTAGTTGGTGAATGCTTAGACATAATATCTAAAGCTATTTTTGCTAAATACATATTTGTTCCTATTCCACAAGTAGCAGTAATACCATAATTATCATAAATGTCTTTCATTATTTTTTTAGCTAATTCAATTGATTTCATATTATATGTTTTTAAATAATTAGTTACATCAATAAAAGCTTCATCTATTGAATATATATGTATATCTTCTTTCGAAATATATTTTAAATAAATTTCATAAATATTTGCTGAATATTCTATATATTTGTTCATCCTTGGTAATGCCGTAATATATTCAATATTTTTAGGTATTTCAAATATTCTACACCTATTTTTTACTCCTAGCATTTTCATTTTTGGAGATATTGCTAAACATATAGCTCCTTTTCCTCTAGCTGGATCAGCAACTACTAAATTAGTAGTAAATGGATCTAAATCTCGTTCAACACATTCAACAGAAGCAAAAAATGTTTTTAAATCTATAACCAAAAAGACATTATTCACGATTTCCTCCTTAATACAACTTTATTATACTACATTAATTTTATTTTTGCAAACATTTGTTCGTTTTTTGTTGTAAAAAAATAGAGTAGTTTCTTCTACTCAATTTTTTTCTATTTTTTCTTTGCTATTACTATTCCTATGTCTGTTTCATTAACTCTACTATTTTTTATACTTTCTAATATTTTAAATCCATTATTTTTCAATATATCAATTATTTCCTCATTTGAATAATTTATTGCATAGTATTTGCAACTATTATCTAATGGTTCTTGTTGCAATCCCTCTTTCAATGCAATTGTAAAAACTATAAAAAATACTCCACCTTTATTTAATTTTTCATATACTTTTTTAATAACTTCATCAATCTTCTCTTTTGGTATATGTACTAAAACAAAAGTAGCAGATATTGCATCAAACTTTTCTTCAATCTTATGTATATCATACAAACTTGTTTTAATAAAACTAGCAGAAGGCACTTTTTCTTTTGATATTTTAATCATTTTCTCTGATATATCTAACCCAGTTATTACAAAACCTCTATCTGAATAATATTTAATTAATTCTCCTGTTCCACACCCAATATCTAAAATACTTGCATTTTTTTTAAGATATTTCAAAAACAAATCAACATGCTTTTTGTCCTTCCAATCTTGTTTTGCCTCTTCTTCATATTTTTTTGCTATTTTATTATATGTATAAGTCATTTCTTTCTCAATTTGTAAATAATTCATTTTTTTCTCCTATTTTGCTTTTTCTAATACTGCACAACACTCTACATGTCCGCGTATGTGGGAATAAATCAAATAATGTACATTCCTTAACTTCGTATTTATCTTTAAGTAATTCTAAATCTCTACAAAGAGTAGCATTATTACAACTAACATACACTATTTTATTTGGCTCTTTTTCTAAAAACACATCAATAATTTTTTTATCTAATCCTTTTCTTGGAGGATCTACAATTATTGTATCAGCTTTAATTCCTTTGTCATATAGTTTATCTATTTCATTTTCCGCTTCTCCTGCAAAAAAATGTGCATTTTGTATATTATTTATTTTAGCATTTTCTTTTGCATCATCTATTGCTTGTTTTACTACTTCAATTCCATATAAATTTTGAGTCACTTCACTACAATAAATACCTATCGTTCCAACTCCACAATAAAGGTCAAATAATGTATCTGCTTTCTTTCCTACATATTCCTTTACCTTTGCATAAAGTTTTTCTGTTTGAATAGGATTTACTTGATAAAAAGACATTGGTGATATATTAAATTTATATTTGCCTATATAATCTTGTATATATCCATTTCCATATAATAATATATTTTTATCCCCTAAAATTACATTAGAATTAGTAATATTAATATTTTGAACAACTGTTTTTATATTTTTAAATTTCTCTGTAATTTCTTTTGTTATTTTATCTAACTTATTTTCTTTTGAATTAGTAACAAAAACAACCATTATTTCATTTGTACTAAAACCAACTTTAATTATTACATGTCTTAAATAGCCTTTTTTACTTTTTTCATTATATACTGAAATATCTTGTTTTTTTATCAAATTATATATTTCTTTATTAATTAATTCACTAATATTATGTTCTATATTACATCCGTCATTTTGTATAATACTATGTGTTCTTGCAGCATAAAAACCTGTAACTATATTTCCATCTTTATCTATTCCATATGGATATTGTGCTTTATTCCTATAATTAATTGGATTTTCCATTCCAATAATTTCTTTAATTTTATTATCATCTAATCCAAATTTTCTAAAATTATTTTTTACAATATTTAGCTTATACTCTAATTGTTTAGAATAATCTAAATGCTGCAAATTACATCCTCCACATTTTTCGAAGCATTTGCAAAATGGTTTTACTCTATCTTTACTTTTTTCAATTATTTCTATTATTTTACCAAAACCATAATTTTTATTTGCTTTTATTAATTTAATTTTTATCTTTTCACCAACTAATGCATTTTTAATAAATATTGTATAGCCATCAATTTTAGCAATTCCTTCTGCTTCTATTCCCATATCTATTATATCTACAATATATTCATTATTTTTTATAAATTCCATACTTTCTCTCTTTCCTCAATAAATATTCATATATATTTTAGCATACAATATATAAAAATAAAAGATAATAATCTATTCAATTGAATAAGTTATTATCTTTCTTTCAAATTATATTTTCTTTATTTTTTAAATATATCTCTAAAAAAACCTCTTTCTAATTGTTTAGCAAATATATTTTTAAGCATAAACATTATAATCGGTCCAAAAATGAAACCTAAAAAACCAAATAGTTTAAAGCCTGTATACATTGCAATTAATGTAAATATTGGGTGAACACCTATGTTTTTAGAAATTATTTTTGGTTCTAATAATTGTCTTACAATAGTTATAATTAAGTATAAAATGAATATTCCTATTGCCATAGAAATGTTTCCTGTAAATGCATTAAATACTGCCCATGGTATAAGTATTGTACCACAACCTAATATTGGGAAAGCATCTATTATTGCTATTAAAACAGCTAATGCAAATTTATATCTAATACCAAAACCAGCTAAACTTAATATATTAAATCCTATTAATAATTCTACAAATGTCATCACAATTATTGTAGCTTGTGATTTAACATATGCAGCTATCCCACCAAAAGCATCTCTTGCAACATTTATTATTTTATCCATCCATTTTTCAGGTAATTGTTGTTCAAAACTTTCAATTATATATACTTTATCAAATCCAATAAAAATTGTTGCTAATATTGTAATAATCGTATAGATTAGTATTGTAGGTAAAGACATTACTCCATTAACTAATGCTGTTGCAACTTGAGCTCCTTTAGATACTAATGTATCTAGTAAAGAATTAAATGCATTATATATTTGACCACTAAGAGCATTTGGCAGTTGATTAATTATATCGCTTGCTTGATTAGTTATCCAATTAAATCCTTCTTGTAACTGAACTGTATATTTTGGTATACTTGTTGCTAATGTATATACTTCATCAACAACTTTTGTTGTTACAAAAAATATTGCAGAACCAAGTATTGCAACAACTAATACTACTGATATTATTACACTTGCTTTATGATTAAATTTACATTTTTCATCCATAAACTTTACAAAAGGTTTTGTAATTTTGTTAATTACGAATGCTATAACAAATGGTAAGAAAAATACAGCAAATTTAAAACCTATTATTAAACCAATAAATACTAGTACTACACCTAGTATTCTTTTAAATACTTTTCTAGCATATTTCTTATCTTCTATTTCTTCTTTATCATAAAACTCAACTTTTCCTTCCATATATACCTCCCCTTATATTTTATAACTTATAGAGATTCCATCTCCAATATCTAATATTTCAGATTTAATACCTTCAATATTTTGTATGTACTCTAAAAATCTTCTTAATTTATTAACAGCTGTTCTATGTTTTCTTTCATTATAGTCACTTAAAACCATTCCTTTATATAATACATTATCTGCAATAATAATACCATTATCATTTAACATTTCTAATGCACATTTATAAAATTCATTATATTGTCCTTTTGCTGCATCTATAAATATATAATCATATTTTCTTTTTTCTTCTACCATTTTAGGTAAAACTTCTAATGCATTCCCATGTATTACATTTATTCTATCTTTTAATCCCATCTTTTCAATATTTTCATTAGCTTCTTTTACTCTAATTTCTTCTATTTCAATTGTATCAATATGACCATTTTCAGATAATATTTTACTAAAACATATTGCTGAATAAGCAACAGCTGTTCCTACTTCTAATATACTATTAATTTCTCTATTTTTTAATACATTCATTATATATTCAAGAGTATCATCCATAAGTATTGGTATTTTTCTTTCTCTTGCATCAATTCTAATTTCATCTAATAATTTTTCATTCATTTTATTCACCTTTATTTAATATATCACAAATAAAAAAAAATATAAAGGGTTTGATGAATTTTAATCAAATCTTGATTATTTTTATTCAAATAATTGTTCTATAAAATATCTATATATCCTTTTATATACATTTGATTCTACTCTTTCTCTATCAAGTAAATATCTTTTATATATATCTTTTTCATTATCACTTAACTTTCCATTTTTAATATAAGAATCTATCAAATTCCAAATAATATTTTTTAATCTCACATGTTCTTCAAAAGTTAAATTTATACCACTGAAATCTGGATTAGTAAGTGATGGCAAATTTTTAATAATTGTAATCTCTTTTTCAGAACCAAATTCAATAATTTCTCTTTTTTTTATAGAATAAACAATATAGCTTAAATCTATTAAGTTATCATCTACTATTCCTGTTTTAGATACAACAAATAATAAATATTTACTTTCATTATCACTAAATATAATTGGTTCAGAAAACTGATTATTATATCCGTTTTTCTCTAAACTCTTTTTTCTTAAATAAATCTTCATAAATTTCTTCTTTTAACATATTATCTTCTCCTATCATTTTTATTAATTACTATTTTTTAATTCATTATATAATTTTACATTTTAGTTTAAAATATACACTTACTTTATATCAAATATGATTCAAAAAAGCAATAAAAATAGAGATATAATTAATATATATCCCTATTTTATATATTTATTTCATAAAATTGCACTAACTTAAACTTAGTTGACTGCAGACTCTGAGATTGTTATAACTGGACGCACCCCAGGAATTTCGCTATGGTAGTCGTAGTGGGTCATGTCCTCTTCCTCGCCAAACACACACCACACGAAGTTGACGTAATCGTCCCCACGAGCAGACCCAAGCCAATAATAATCTACTTCATATAATTTTGTTTCTAATTCTCCGCCATCTAACCAACTTTCTGCTTCTGCTTTTGTCATTAGTCTGCCTGTTCCTCCTAATTTTTCTCCATATCCTATTGCTGCTTCTAATGCATATGCTTTTCCTTCTTGTCCTTCTGCTTTTACTACTTCATAATCATTTAAATCATATGTTATATATGCTCCATCTTTATACCAATAGTCTGTTGCTGAAAAATAAATTTTATTTGGACTTTCTTGTGTATATGTTGTTGTATTTATTGCTCCTTTTGCTAATAATGTTAATGTGCTTCCGCTATCTTCCATTACATAAAAGTTATGTGTTTTCCCATCAGTATCTGTTATACTTACTTCTTCTCCTACTGTATAATCTTTACCTTCTGCTGGTGCTTTTTTTATTCCTAAATCTATTAACCATTTTTCTTGTATGACTTCTTCATTTAATTCTTTTTTAGCTACTATTTCTCCATTTGTTACTTCTATTAATTCTCCATATTCTTCATCTTTAAATTCTGGTAATACTCCTTTTATTGCTTCCCCCGTTATTGTTTTGTCTATTAATTTTAACTCTTCTTCTCCATTTCCTGTTGCTAATTTTATTTGTTCCTCTGCTCTCTTTACTGCTAATATTTCTTGATATGTTCTTATATCACTTTTAAATACACTTTCTTTTGCTCTATCTATTATTCCACCCTCCATAAATGTAACAATAACTGCAGCAGTTAATATTATTAATACAATTATTGTTACTATTAGTGCAACTAGTGATATACCTGATGTTTTGCTTTTCTTTAAATTTTTCATAAAAATTCCTCCTTATATTTTAATTTTTTCTTTATACAATTTTATTGTATAACACTTTTGGTTTTACCTAAGCTGTTTTGTTGTAGTTTTTTATTTTATTTTTTCCTCCTTTCTCGGCTCTTTATTTTATTATTGCCAAAATATATTTTTTTAATTTTGGCAAATGAAAAGAACCTAAGACTATACTACGTTTTCTCGTAATATATTCTTAAGTTCTCTATATTTTTTGGCATGTCAATTAAAGATGTTTTTATTCTA
>SVGE01000008.1 GCA_015056545.1 Clostridiales bacterium
TGATAATATTGTGCATTACTTTCTTTTAATGCTATTCTGTATTTGCAATTCTTTTCTAATTTTTGTGCTGGTACTACATATTCTGAACCTGTTAATATTTTTCCTGGTTCTATTTCTGTATTATATTCATCTCCTGCTTCTGATAATTTTACCATTCTTATATAATACTCTTTTCCTGCTTCTCCTGACCATTTTATTTTTAAATCTTTGTTTGCACTTACTATATCATTATTTGCAATATTTGTTATTTGTAATATTTTTAAGTATATTTCTTTTACATCTTTCTTTCCGTCTTCATATTCTGCTCTAATTGTTAATTTATATTTATTTGTTCCTACTTCTTTATAATGTTCTATTGTTGTATATATTTCTTGTTTATTGTTTGTTCCAACACATAATTCATATTTTCCTGTTTTTTCATTCATTATTTCCCATCTTGCTATATTTTTATCTGTTCTATTTTCTAATACTATTCCACTAAATATTGCTCCTGTATATATTGGATTTTCTTTTGTTGCTTCATATTCTTTTCCACTTAATATCATTCCTATTTCATCTGATACTTTTATTTTTATAGTATATCCTTCGCTATCTCCATTAGCTCTTGTTATACCTGCTCTTAAAATATATGTATTAGCATCCTCTTTTACCATTGTATTAATGTATTTATTTATGTTATCTATCTTTCCACTTGGTAATACAACTTTTTCATTTTTAATTTGATCCCATATTCTATATTCTGTTATATTTTGTTCTAATATTTCAATTTTACTATTTTCTCTTACCCAAATTACATTTTCATTATTTTCTTCTATTGTATATTCCCTTTCTGTTTTTCCTGTTGTTACTTTTACTTTCATTCCATCTTGTATATTTGATGGTATATCTGTTGTTTCTTCTTTTGCCTTTAATATAATTTGTTTTTTCTTTGTTGCACTTATACCAATAATTTGTTCTATTGTTATTAAATTGTTTTCTGGGTTTATATACTTAGCATATCCTTCTTCTCCAAATGGTATTGTAACTATACTTTCCCCACCTAAATATTCTGGTGTTCCATCTGCTTTATATATTATCCATGATAATCCTAATGCTTTACTATTTGCTTTGTCTTCTAATTTTATTGTTTCTACTTTGTCTACTCCTAATGGTAATACTGTTCCATTTTCATAATTATATGCTTTTGTTTCTATTTCATTTACATATACTTCAAAATTTGGCTCTACAGGTATTTTTTCTATTTTTAAAGCAATTTGTTTTTTACTTACTTCTTTTATACCAACAATTTGTTCTATTGTTATTAAGTTATTTTCTGGATTTACATATTTTGCATATCCTTCTTCTCCAAAGTTTATTACTGGTGTTCCTCCACCTAAATATTCTGGTGTTCCGTCTGCTCTATATATTACCCATGATAATCCCCAATTTTTTATATTAGATTTATCTTCTAATTTTATTGTTTCTACTTTATCTACTCCTAATGGTAATACTGTTCCATTTTCATAATTATATGCTTTTGTTTCTATTCCATTTACATATACCTCAAAATTATGTACTAATGGTATATTTTCTGCTTCTAAAACTATTATTTTACTATTTGGTTTACTTCCACCTACTTTTTGTTCTATTGTTATTAAATGATTAGCTGGATTTACATATTTTGCATACCCTTCAGCTCCAAAATTTATTGTTTTTTCTGAATCTGTTCCTAAGTATTCTGGTGTTCCATCTGCTCTATATATAATCCATTGTATAACATAATCTTTATTTTCTTCTGTTGCTGATAATTTTATTGTTTTAATTTCATCTACTCCTATACCAAATTTAGTTCCATTACTACAACCATTTACACCTTGTACTTTTTCTCCATTTATTAACATTTCAAAATTTGCAGTTACTTCTGGTATAGAATATTCTGGTGCCGTTGGACTATAGTCTACACCACCTGGATCAAATTTATTTCCACATGTTGAAGACCATGCCCATAGACTTCCTACTGCTCCTCTTCTACTAAATGAACTACTTTTTAATTGTGAATATGAATAATTACCATTATATTCTCCTCCCCATGGATCTAATATTTTAAATGGTTTATTATCATTTCCTGAATATCCTGCTGCTAAAAGGTGTCCTGGTGTTCCTACTACAAACATTCCTCCATTTTTTACATGAGCTTCTGCATTTGATTGACTCCATCCATAATTACCTACATAAACAACATCATATATGTTCCAATAGCTTGATTCGAATGCAGCATGCGCTGTCCCATTATTAGCTGTTCTCCAACCTTTACTTACACAAGTATTTGCTACAGTTACTGGAGAAACCTTTTCACTTCCTAAATTAGCTATTACCATTGCTAATGATGTTGGTCCACATCCTGATGAACCTATTGTTTGCTTGCTATCTCCTATTGATGTATATGAATAATCATAATAATCCTTTTGATTATAATACACATATGCAAATGCTTGTACACTTACCATCACAAGCATCATTACTAATATCATTACTCTTATTATATTTTTTCTCATTCTCTTTTTCTCTCCTCTCTATTGTGCTTTATATATTATTTCTTCTTCCACTTTTATTTGATATATCTCTGGTGCATCATTATAATATATTACTTCTATTAATTTCCCATCCATTGTTACTATTACATAGTTTCCTATCCATGATCCTCTATCCATCTTATCCATTGCTGCTTTACTTACTTCTATTTCGCTTAATTCATTATTTACATATATTATCTTCCATCCATTTGATTCGCCTTTACTTAAGTATTCCATTCCATTTCTTGCACATGCTTCTGCTAGCATTCTTTCTTCATAACTCATTATTTCTTCTAATCCTATCTTATCTCCTAATGTTCCTGCATCTTCTCCCATGTACATATGCAAACTATTATATATCATTATCCCTACTTTTCCTCTTACTATTTCGCCTTCTCCTATCTCTTCTGCTATTCCTGCTAATTCTCCTATTTCTTTTACATTATCCATTTCTACATTTTCATACCCTAATACTCTTAATAAGAATATTCCTGTTTGCTTCTCTGTTAATGTATCATCATATCCAAACCATTCTTCACTATACCCTTTTGTTATATTATTATCTTTTGCCCATGCTATATATCCTGCTGCCCAATTGTCTTTTCCTACATCTTCAAATGTTAACCCTTCTCTATTCCAGTTCTTTGCTTCTTCTTCTTTTCCCATTAATCTTGATATTAATACTACCATTTCTTGTCTTTTTAATGTTTTATCTAAATTTAATTTTCCTTCATCATCACCTATAAATATCTTGTTCTTTGTTAATTCCCTTATTCTAAAATCTGTTTCCTTTACCACTTCTATAGAATTAGTTACCATGTTTGTTACTTCTGTTTTTTCGTTTTCATTTGCTATTACTCCTATTGTTCCTAATCCTATTAACACACTTAAGCCTACTATGCCTATTATGCTTTTTTTCTTCATACTTTTACCTCCTATTTCTTTATTTTCTCATAGTTTACACTATCTGATTTTATTTTAACAATTTTCTTTTTTCTTTTCAATGTTTTTTATACACTTAATATTTTCTTAATATTCTTGTAACATTTCTGTAATATTGGAATTTTTTATCTTTTTTCTTATTTTCTAACTTTGTTTGTATTATCTGATACATATTTTTAAATTAATTATATAAAAATGATTTAAAAATTAATAAATATATATTATACTATTATTGTAAAAAAATATTATATATATCATTATCACATTTTTTCTAGTAATTTTTTTTATCAAAATAGGGTTGTTTTTTGCTTTTAACCATGTTATAATATTTAACCCTGTAATAAAATAATACTTTAGGAGGTTTAATATATATGAATTTTAATGAATGGAATGGTTTTAAAAAAGGTGACTGGCAAACTGAAATAAATGTTAGAGATTTTATTCAAAAAAACTATACACCATATGAAGGTGATAGTTCTTTTCTTGCTAATGCTACTGAAAAAACAAAAAAATTATGGAATGAAGTTTTAGAACTTTATAAAAAGGAAAGAGAAAATAATGGTGTATTAGCAATTTCAAATGACATAGCTTCTACAATTATTAGTCATGATGCTGGATACATTAATAAAAATTTAGAAGAAATTGTTGGTCTTCAAACAGAAGAACCTTTAAAAAGAGCAATAATGCCAGAAGGTGGTATTCGTATTGTTGAAAAGTCTTGTGAAGCATTTGGAAGTAAAGCATCTGATGAAATTAGAAAAATATATAATCATCATAGAAAAACACATAATAGTGGTGTTTTTGATGCATATACTCCTGAAATAAGAGCTGCACGTTCTTCTCATATAATAACTGGTCTTCCAGATGGTTATGCAAGAGGAAGAATTATTGGTGATTATAGAAGAGTGGCACTTTATGGTGTTGATGCATTAATTGAAGATAAACAAAAACAATTTGCACATACAGTATCTGCTAGTTTTACTGAAGATATAATTCGTGATAGAGAAGAAATTACTGAACAAATTAGAGCATTAAATGATTTAAAAGTTATGGCTGAAAAATATGGTTTTGACATTTCTAGACCTGCCCAAACAGCAAAAGAAGCTGTTCAATGGACATACTTTGGTTATTTAGCAGCTATAAAGCAACAAAATGGTGCTGCTATGAGTTTAGGTAGAACTGCTACTTTCTTAGATATATATTTTGAAAGAGATATAAAAGCTGGAATATTAACAGAAACAGAAGCTCAAGAAATTATGGATCATTTTGTTATGAAATTAAGAATGGTTCGTTTCTTAAGAACACCTGAATATAACGAATTATTTAGTGGTGACCCAGTTTGGGTAACTGAATCAATTGGTGGTATGGGAATAGATGGTAGAACATTAGTAACTAAAAATTCATTTAGAATGTTAAATACACTTCGTACATTAGGTCCTGCACCAGAACCAAATTTAACTATTTTATGGTCTACTAATCTTCCAAAAGGATTTAAAGATTATTGCTCAGAATTATCTATTGAAACAAGTTCAATACAATATGAAAACGATGATTTAATGAGAGAATATTGGGGAGATGACTATGGAATAGCATGTTGTGTATCTGCTATGAGAATTGGTAAACAAATGCAATTCTTTGGTGCTAGATGTAATTTAGCAAAAACATTATTATATGCTATAAATGGTGGTAGAGATGAAATATCTGGTAAACAAGTTGCTCCAAATATGGAACCTGTTACATCTGAATATTTAGACTATGATGATGTTATGAAAAGATTTGATAATATGATGGATTGGGTTGCTAGAGTATATATTAGTGCACTAAACATTATCCATTATATGCATGATAAATATGATTATGAAAGTTTAGAAATGGCACTTCATGATAAAGAAATCTTAAGAACAATGGCTTGTGGTATAGCTGGTTTATCTATAGTTGCTGACTCATTATCTGCTATTAAATATGCAAAAGTAAAAGCAATACGTAATGAAAATGGTGTAGTTGTTGATTTTGAAACAGAAGGTGATTTCCCTAAATACGGAAATGATGATGATAGAGTAGATAGTATAGCTGTTGAAGTAACAGAAAGATTTATGAATAAATTAAGAAAACAAAAAACATATAGAAATTCTAAACCAACAATGTCAATTTTAACAATTACTTCTAATGTTGTTTATGGTAAAAATACAGGAAATACTCCTGATGGAAGAAGGGCTGGCGAACCATTTGGTCCAGGTGCTAATCCGCTTCATGGTAGAGATACACATGGTGCTATAGCAGTTTTAAATACAATTGCTAAACTTCCATATAGACATGCTGAAGATGGTATTTCATATACATTTGCTGTTGTACCAGGTGCATTAGGTAAAACACCTGAAATGAGAGTAAATAATTTAACAGCTTTATTAGATGGATATTTCTCTCAATCAAGTCATCATATTAATATTAATGTATTTGATAAATCATTATTATTAGATGCTATGGAACATCCTGAAAAATATCCACAACTAACAATTCGTGTTTCTGGATATGCTGTTAATTTTATAAAATTAACAAGAGAACAACAATTAGATGTTATTAATAGAACAATACATGAAAATGTATAGATTTAAAAATAATAGTTTAAAAACAATTGTTTTTAAACTATTATTTTGCTAAAATTATTTTAGAAAGGAGAAAAAAATCTATGGAGGAAATAACCGGAAAAATTCATTCTGTTGAAACATTTGGAACTGTTGATGGGCCAGGAATTAGATATATTTTATTTTTGCAAGGATGTCCTTTAAGATGTAAATATTGTCATAACAGAGATACTTGGGATATTAATGGTGGAAAAAACAGAACAGTAAGTGAAATAATAAAAGAAATAAAAAGATATACACCATATTTTAATAGTTCAAATGGTGGAGTTACTGTATCTGGCGGAGAACCTTTATTGCAAGCTAATTTTGTCACAGAATTATTTAAGGAATTACATAAATTAAATATACATACTGCATTAGATACTTCTGGAAGCTTACCTATTACTGATGAAATAAAAGAGTTATTAACTCATACTGATTTAGTTCTCTTAGATATTAAACATATCAATGATGAAAAAGCAAAAGCATTAACTTGTGTATCTAATAAGAATAATTTAGATTTTGCTAAATACTTAAATGAAAATAATATTCCAGTATGGATACGACAAGTATTAGTTCCTGGATATACTGATGATGAACATGATTTGAATGAATTAAAAAAATTTATAGATTCTCTTTCTAATGTAAAAAAAGTCGAACTTCTTCCATATCATAAAATGGGTGAATTTAAATGGAAAGACCTAGGAATAGATGCTCCTCTTGAGGATATTGCAGTTCCTACCAAAGATCAAATTGATAAAGCAAAAAAAATATTAAATATATAAGAATCAAGCAATAGTTGTTTATATTTTATAAAACTATTGCTTCTTTTAATTTATTAATTCTTATTATAATATTTTTAAATTTGTCTTATCAATAAACAAGTTGGTCTATCTCATATTTCCCTAAGATTTTTTTGAATTTTGTTATAGAAATTCATTGACACTATACCATGCAAAGTATATAATATCTGTGTAGATTTTTAGAAATGGAGGTAATACTATGAGTAATCTTATAGAAATAAGATGGCATGGTAGAGGTGGTCAAGGTGCTAAAACTGCGTCACTTTTACTTGCAGATGCAACATTCAATACTGGTAAATATATTCAAGGTTTCCCTGAATATGGTCCAGAAAGAAAAGGTGCTCCAATTACAGCATACAACAGAATTAGTGATACTCCTATTACTATACATAGTAATATATATGAACCTGATTATGTTGTTGTAGTTGATGACACTTTACTTGAATCAGTTGATGTTACAAAAGGATTAAAAAAAGAAGGTGCAATTATTATTAATACTAAAAAAGGTATTGATGAATTAAGACCTTTATTAAAAGGATATGAAGGAAAAGTATGTACAATTGATGCTAGAAAAGTATCTATTGAAACAATAGGTTCATACTTCCCTAATACACCAATGCTTGCTGCAGTTGTTAAAGTAAGCAAGGTAATGGATGAACAAGTATTCTTAGACGATATGGTTGGTTCATTCAAACATAAATTTGCTAAAAAACCTGAAGTTATTGATGGTAATATTAAAGCAATAGAAATGGCATTAAAGGAGGTTAATATTTATGAATAATAATCATGATATAATACCTGCTGATATATCTTGGAAAGATATCACTCCAGGTGGAACAATTACATGTTCTGGAAATGCAAAATATTTTAAAACTGGTGATTGGAGATCTAAAAAACCAATATTTTTAGAAGAAAAATGTAAACAATGTTTATTATGTGTTCCTATTTGTCCAGATTGTGCAATTCCATTAGATGAAGAAGGAAAAAGAACTGATTTTGATTTCTTTGCATGTAAAGGTTGTGGAGCATGTGCAAAAGCATGTCCATTTGGTGCAATAGAAATGGAAGAGGGGGGAAAATAGATGTCAATAAAAGAAAGATTAAGTGGTAACGAAGCTATCGCTACTGCTATGAAACAAATAAATCCAGATGTTGTTGCAGCATTCCCTATAACTCCATCTACTGAAATACCTCAATATTTTTCAACATTTGTTAGTAATGGAAGTGTTACTACAGAATTTGTTGCAGTAGAAAGTGAACATAGTGCAATGAGCGCTAGTATAGGTGCTCAAGCAGCTGGTGGTAGAGCTATGACTGCTACATCAGCAAATGGTTTATCTTTAATGTGGGAAATGGTTTATATAGCTTCAAGTTTACGTTTACCTATGGTAATGACTGTTGCTAATAGAGCTGTTTCTGGTCCATTAAATATACACAATGACCACTCAGATTCAATGGGATGCCGTGATTCTGGTTGGATCCAATTATATAGTGAAACAAACCAAGAAGCATATGATAATATGTTAATGGCACATAGAATTGGTGAACACAAAGATGTTCAATTACCTGTAATGATTTGTATGGATGGATTTATAACATCACATGCTATAGAAAATATTATGTTAGAAGAAGATAGTTTTGTTAAAGAATTCGTTGGTGAGTATCATCCAGAAAACTATTTATTAAATGCTGAAAATCCAATAGCTGTTGGTCCACTAGACCTTCAAGCATATCTATTTGAACATAAAAGACAACAAGCTGAAGCTATGGCTAATGCTAAACAAGTTATCTTAGATGTTTCTAAAGAATTTGAAGCAGCCACTGGTAGAAAATATGAATTATTTGAAAAATATATGTTAGATGATGCTGAAGTAGCTATAGTTGTTATTAACTCTACTGCTGGTACAGCAAAAGCAGTTGTAAATGAATTAAGAGAAAAAGGTATTAAAGCTGGTTTATTAAAAATCAGAGTATACAGACCATTCCCTGCTGAAGAAATAGCTAAAGCATTAGCTAATGTTAAAGCAGTTGCTATTTTAGATAAAACTGATGGTTTAAATGCTGCTGGTGGTCCAGTATTTACTGATGTTACAAGTGCATTATATGCAAATAATATTTCTGTTAAAGCTATCAACTATATCTATGGTATAGGTGGTAGAGATGTTAGAACAGATGATATCGAAAAAGTATATAATGAATTAATAAAAATTAAAGACACTGGTGTTGTAGAAAATGTTTACAACTACTTAGGTGTTAGAGACTAGGAGGGATAAACAATGGCATATAATTTAAAAGAAAATTTAAAAAAGAAAAATCGTTTAACAAATGGTCATAGAATGTGTGCTGGTTGTGGTGCTCCTGTTGTTGTTAATGCAGTTTTAAGAGCATTAAAAGAAGAAGACCATGCAGTTATTTCAAGTGCAACTGGATGTTTAGAAGTTTCAACTTTTATTTATCCATATACAGCATGGGAAGATTCATTTGTACATACTGCTTTTGAAAACTCAGCTGCTACATTATCTGGTGTTGAAGCAGCATACAAAGCTATGAAAAAAACTGGTAAGCTGCCAGCTGATAAAAACACAAAATTCATCGCATTTGGTGGAGATGGTGGTACTTATGATATAGGTCTTCAATCTTTATCTGGTGCTATGGAAAGAGGCCATGATATGGTTTATGTTTGTTATGACAATGGTGCATATATGAATACAGGTATTCAAAGATCATCAGCTACACCTAAATATGCTGATACTACAACTTCTCCAGCTGGAAAAGTTATACCTGGTAAACAGCAATCTAGAAAGGATTTAGCATTAATTATGGCAAATCATCACTTACCATATGTTGCACAAACAGCTATTACTCAAAACTTTAAAGATATTCATGAAAAAGCTGAAAAAGCTATATATACAGAAGGAGCTTGTTTCTTAAATGTATTAACTCCTTGCCCAACTGGTTGGGTTTATGATACAAGCGAATTATTACAAATTAGTAAATTAGCTGTAGATACTTGTTACTGGCCATTATATGAAATAGACCATGGTAAATTAACTATTACATATAAACCTGCTAACAAATTACCTGTTGAAGAATTCTTGAAAAAGCAAAAAAGATTTAAACATTTATTCAAACCAGGTAATGAATGGATGATAGAAGACATCCAAAGAGAAGTAGACGAAAGATGGGAAGAATTATTAAAACTTGAAGAAATGAGTAAATAATTTTAAAGCTCTTATACATTAATTTGTATAAGAGCTCTTTTTTAATAAAACATATCTTCTAAATCTGATTTTGGTTGTTCATTTTTAGGTTTGTTTTCGGACTTATTTGTTTTTTCATTTTCTTTTGTTTTATCTTTAACATATGTATCGAGTTCATTAATAACTTCTGTCGCAATTTTATCATAAGAAGATAAATACATCTTTTTTGTATTATCATTTAAAGTTTGTTGTAGCATTTGATATATGCTTCCTTTTAATGTTCTTTCCATTCTTGACTTAATATCTGCAAATTTATCATATGCAAGAGGATCATTATCATTTTGCCTTAATATATGACCTTTAACATCTGCTAATATACCATCAATACCCTCATTATATTGCCATTCAAAATCAAAAGCTTTATTTGCACTGTCTTTATGATAATCCTTATTATCTTCTGCTTTTCTTTTTGTATAATCTAGTTCATCTTTTTCTACATTTTCATCTAGAAGGCAATAATCTCTTATTGTATTACCTAAAATCATTTGCCCATCTTCCATATTGGGTTGCATTTTTTTACTTAAAATATTATATTTCATCATACCCAATTGATTTGAAATTAAATCTCTAATAGTTCCTTCATTAAAATTTCTAATTCTTCCTTCTTGTAATTCTTCACAAAACATTCGAGTTGCCTTTTCTTTTAAAGCTGAACATAATTTATCATAATCTTGATTAATTCTATTAGCAGTATCTTTGCTCCACTCATTTATTAACCTTTTTAATTCTTCTACTTTTTCTGCACTTATCATATCCATATTTCTCATCTCCTTAGTATATCTATATAAATTATACAATTTAATATATTTGTTGTCAAACAAAAAGAATGCTATATTGTTAGCATTCCATTTTCATCATCAATTAATATATATATGTTTTCTTCTTTTCCGTTTTCAGCATTAATATATATTAAATATGTTGTGTCTTCAACAATTCCTTTAAATTCATAACATAATAGTTCTGTTTTCCAATCTGTTGGAATTATACATTGTCTTTCTGAAATGATTTGAACTAATGGGCTTATTTTTTCTCTTGCCTCATTTATACTTAAACTTGATTTTTTATTACTTCTATCATGATGATTATATAAATACCCATTTGCTTCCATACCAACTACTTCTCCATTATCTAAAGCTATTTTTAGTTTAATTAAATCTGTATACATTATTATATCATTTTCAGTATATGCATAGTTTATTATTACTGAACCATTTTCATTCATATGATATGTTTCTATCATATTATTATATCCAATTTTATTTAAATATTCTCTTCCCTTTTGTTTTGCCTCTTCAATAGATATTGTTTCCACGCCATAATCTCTATTATATGTCATACATAAAATATCTCCACCTTTTTTGGTAATACTAATATTTAAATAATTATCTCCTAACTGCTCATGTGAAAGTAGAATATCAAAATTATAAGCTTCAATTGTACCATTTCCTAAACCATTGCTTTTTATTTCTTTTACTGTTGCTTCATCTATAAATGTATATATTTTTTGTTTTGCTTCTTCTTCTGTAACTTCATTATCTTTAAGCCCCTGTGGAACTGTTTGTGTAATATGGTCTGAAAATGCCCCATCATAAATTATTCCTGAATAATCTTGCAAATTATTATTTACATTATCCATAAAACCTACTTTAACAGTTTGATTTTCCAGGTTATAGTTTCCTTTTTTTAATATATCATTCCAAGAAAAAGTATCTGCTTGCAAGTCAGATGAAAGATTGCTTAATTCTTCCTTTAGTGTTTTAGAATAAGTATACATTTGCTTTAAATTATTTACTTGCTCTTCTGTTAAAGTTTCATTATTAGTACATGCTCTAGACAAGGTATATGAATAATCACTTACTTGATTTAAATATTTATTTGTTTGTTCTAATAAATCGCCACTTACTGGAATTTGACTAATAGCACTTTGAGCTAAATTTGCTTCTCTCCATATATCATTTAAAGTCTGTGTACTATACTCAGGAGTTGTAACAATCATTGCCTTAGACAATTTTGTTTCCACATTTTCAACATAACCAACTAATTCATAAAAAGCCTGATTATATTGATTTTCCATTGCTTCCATATAGCTTTCTTGTGACTTATATGCATATAACCCTGTTACAATTACAAGTGCTGTAAGAACATATATAATTGTTTTTAATTTTCTTTTTTCTCTATCCTTTTTCCTTATAATCTGTTTAATTCTCTTTTCATTTTTATCTTCATTTGATAAATTTATCTCCATACTTTCCCTCCATTTTTTCTATTTTTTTCATATATTATTATTATACATATTTGTATTTTTATTCTTTTTTTGATATAATATTTTTGTTCTAAAAAGAATAGAAAGGAGAGTAATATTTTTAAAAAAATATTACAAATTAATATATGAAAGTATTATTATTATATGCATCTTTTGGTGGTGGGCATTTCAAAGCTGCTGAAAGTTTAAAAGAATATTTTGAAGAGTATCATCCAGATTATGAATTAATGTTTTTGGATGCAATGAAATATACAAGTCCTGAAATTAATAATATAATTTTAAAATCTTATGTACAATTAGCTAAAAATATGCCTAAAGCATGGGGAAAAATATATAATTTATCTGATCAATATTCTAGTTTAACAGATTTTACAACACTTCTAAACAAAATTGTTGCAGGCAAATTCAAACAGCTAGTTTTAGATTTTAAACCAGATATAATTATATGTACACATCCTTTTGCAGTAGACATGTTATATACATTAAAAAAGAAAAATACTCTTAATGCTAAAATAGGGTTAGTACTTACAGATTATGCACCACATGCAATGTGGCTTACACAACCTAATACAGTTGATGCTTTTTTTGTAGCACATGAAGGTATGATAGATTTAATGGAGATTGAAAATATAGATACTAAAAAGGTTTATGCAACGGGAATTCCAGTTTTAAAAGCTTTTCATACTGAATACGATAGAGTTGAATTACTTAAAGAATTTGGTTTAGAAGATAAATTCACTCTTCTATTTATCCCTGGTGGAGAATATGGAATGTCTAAAAATAGTAAAGTATTTAAAGATATTCTTCGTATACCAGATATACAAATAATTGCTGTAACGGGTAAAAATGAAAAATTAAAAAAGAAATTTGAAAAATTAGCTGGAGTTTCTAGTAAAAATATAAAAGTATTAGGCTATACAAATGATATTCCTAAATTATTACATATTTCTAATTTAATCATATCTAAAACTGGTGGACTAACAACAACTGAAAGTATTGTATCACATACTCCTTTAGTTGTACTATCTCCTCTTCCAGGTCAAGAAGAGCACAATAGTAATTATGTTATAAACAATGGATTAGGATATAGATTGTTTGAAAATTGTAACAAACTAGTTACATTAAAAAGTATTATATATAATAAAAAAAGATTAGAACAAATTAATGAAATGTGTAGCTTACTTGCTAAACCAAATGCAAGTAAAGATATATGTGAAAAAATGATAGAATTATCTAAAAATGTGGATTAAAAATATTATATATAAAAATGAGTTTTAGAAATCTAAAACTCATTTTTTATTCTATGTATTAACTATTTTTCTATAGCTCCTACTGGACAACCTTGAGCACATGCTCCACATTCAATACATACATTTTCATCTATTTTGTAAGGTGCTCCTGATGCAATAGCTTCTACTGGACAAGTAGCTTGACATGCACCACAACCTATACAACTTTCATTAATTTTATATGCCATATTTTTCACCTCCTTTAAATTATTCCTCATTATTATTTTGTTCTGCATTTTTCTTAGGCTTAAACTCAATTTCAGATATATCATATGTTTTATATGCTATATCTTCATTTGGTCTATTAAATTTTATTTTTAATTTATCTTGCAAAACAGCAATTTGAAGTACTGTTCCTTCTCCGTCAGGTGTTTTTACTTTTTGTCCAACCTTTGGAAAACTTTTTAATTTATCTTCATAAACATTTTGTTCAAATTTTAAACAACACATTAATTTTCCACACATTCCAGATATTTTAGTAGGATTTAAAGATAATCCTTGGTCTTTTGCCATTTTTATTGAAACAGGTTCAAACTCATTTAAAAATGAATTACAACACAATCCTCTTCCACAAACACCATTTTCACCTAACATTTTTACTTCATCTCTTGCACCAATTTGTCTTAGTTCAATTCTTGTTTTATATTGTGCAGCAATTACTTTAACAAAATTTCTAAAATCTATTCTATCTTCTGCTGTAAAGTAAAATAATAGTTTGCTTCTATCAAATATATATTCACAGCTTATTAACTTCATATCTAACTCAAATTCTTTAACTTGCTCTTTAAAGAATTTTGTTGCCTCTTTTTCAATTTGTTGATTTTCTTCATTTTGTTTTTTATCTTCATTAGTAGCAATTCTTATAACTTTTTTAAGTTCACCACTAATCTCTTTTTCATCTACTTGTTTGTTGTCTAAAATAACTGTTGCGAATTCATTTCCTCTAACAGTATCAACTATTATGTTTTCTCCTTTTTTTAGCTGTAAACCATTAGGAGAAAAATAATACATCTTACAATTCCTGCGGAATTTAACTCCTACTATTTCTATCATTTTATTCCTCCCATATATGCATTATTAAATAGTCTATACATATATCAAAATTTATATTTCCATTTATATATTTTTTTGTTTGTTCAATAACTTTTATGTTATTTGAATATTTATTTATTAATTCTATATTTTTTACATTGTTTACTATTTCATAATTTAATAATTTTATAAAATACTCTAATATCTCATTTATTTTTTCTTTATTTTCTACTAATACACTTGATAATTTGTTTAATTCAATTATATTAATATTTTGCTTTTTGATATATTCATTTATTAATATTATAACTTGTTTATTATCAATTATGCTATATATATTTTTAATACTTCCATCAATCAAATACATTAATTTATCCTCTTGTATATCTATTTGTATTTGATTACTATTTATATATTGTTTTATTTCATCATTAGATAAATTAGAAAAATCTACTTTAGTAGCTCTAGACCTAATTGTATCTATTAATTCATAATATCTAGATGTTATTAATATTATAATACTAAAAGTTGATGGTTCTTCTAATGTTTTTAATAATGCATTTTGTGCTTGCGTAGTTACTTTTTCAGCATTATCTATTATATATACTTTATATTGTGATTGAACTGGCTTTATATTTACATCAGAAATTAGTTCTCTTATTTGTTCAATTTTTATGCTGTTTTTTTCATCTTCACAAATATATTTAAAATCTGGATGATTATTATTGTCAAACATTAATTCATCTTTTTCATTTTTGCACATTATTTTTTTAGCAAAATCAAAAGCTACTTTCTTTTTACCTATTCCCTCTGTTCCACTAAAAATATATGCATGTAAAAGATTATTTTCATTAATATTTTTCTCCAAATTATTAATTATATCAATATGCCCTATTATCATTTATGTTCTCCTATTCTATTTTTCCAAAAACATCAAGAGGCCACATTCTAAATTTAACTTTACCTTCTATTTTATCCATTGGTATACATCCAAATTCTCTAGAATCTTTGCTTCCTGTTCTATTATCTCCCATTACAAATATTGTACCTTCTGGAACAGTTAAGTCATGGAAATTAGTTGCATATGTTTCTACGCCTTCTGTAATATATGGTTCAATATATTCTTCTCCATTTACATATACTTTTCCATCTTTTATTTCTATTTTATCTCCTGGAAGTCCTATTACTCTTTTTATATAACATATCTTCCCTATCTCAAAAAAATCCTTTATAAATCCTTCTACTGCTGTTTCATCATTATATATAGCTTTTGGATTAGCATTACTTTCTCCAATTGCATATGGTGCTTCAAATGTAATAATATCTCCTCTTTCTGGCATACCATTAGTAACTCTTATTATTCTACTTAAAAATAATCTTTCATTTTCTTTTAATGTTGGATACATAGACGTTTGCTTAACCATTGTAGGTGTAAATAAGAAATACCTAATTAGTAATGCAACAATCATTGCAACAGCTATTGCATATATCCATTCTAATATCTCTTTTTTAAGATTAAATGGCTCTTTTTCCTTCTTTTTGTTTTCTTCAACTATTTCATTAACAGTTTCCTCAACTTGATTATTTATTTCATTAGTATCTTCACTCATATTTATCCTCCTATTATAATAAATAAATATTGTCTTTTTTGCAAAAAAATTTAAATCTTTCTTAAAGCATTAATATTTTATCACATATTAAATAATATTTCTATATTAATATTAAATTTTATTTATTTTTGTTTTTTTTATTCTTTTTTTCATTATTTAAATCTTTTACTGGCAGTCTAATAATAACTTCTGTACCTTTTTCAACTTCACTAGTAATATCTATACTTCCGTTATTTCTTTCAACTATTTCTTTGGCAATAGATAATCCCAAACCTGTTCCACCTTGCTGTCTAGAACGTGCTTTATCTACTCTATAAAATCTTTCAAATACTCTATTTAAATCTTTTGCTGGTATTCCTATTCCATTATCTATTACTTTAATATATGCATGATTATATACAAAACCAACATATATTTTTATTTGACCATAATCTGGTGTATATTTTATTGCATTGCTAATTACATTTAATACAACTTGTTCTATACCATCTTCATCAGCATAAATTTTTGGAACATCTGCTGTAACATAACATTCAACTTCTTGTCCTCTTTTTTGTGCTTCAATACTAATTTTATCATATGTTCTTTTTACTAACTGTCCTAAATCAAATTCTTTTTTCTTATTTTGGTCTTTATTTATATCAAATTTAGATAATTGTAGTAAATCTCTTACTAATCTAGCCATTCTTTCTGCTTCTATTGATATTACATTTAAAAATCTATTTCTTCCTTCTTCATCCATTTCGTTTTCAATTAAAGCTTCTGAGTAACTTTTTATTGAAGTAATAGGTGTTTTTAATTCATGAGAAACATTTGCTACAAATTCTTTTCTCATATTATCTAGTTTAACTTGTTCTGTTATATCTTGAATTAAAACAATTACTCCACCAATAGTATCTTCTTCATCCTTATATGTTTCAAAAAACATATTTACATAACCATCATTAATATGTAATCTATGTTCTGATGTAGTCCAATCTTGCAAATATATAATCTTTTCAATATTTATATTTAATCCTAATTTTTTAAATATTTTATCAAACTCAGTTTCTTTTTCATCAACATCTAATAATCTTACTGCTGATGGATTTTTATATATTAAATTTCCAAAAGTATCAAAAGCCATTACACCATCTGACATATGTAACAATATTGTCTCTGTTTGTGCCTTTTGGCTAGATATTTCTTGCAAATTATCATTTAATTTTTGAGCTAATATTTTAAATTTATCTGCTAAATCATATATTTCATTACTAACTTTATTATTTGTAATATTTTTAATATTATCTGTTTTTCCTTCAATTATTTCATCTAGATTTTTAGTTAATTTTTTTATTGGCTGCATAATGTTTTGTATTATTATAGATGAACAAATTAGTGTAATTGAAAGCAATATTAATATCATAATATACATCATAAGTTTATACTCTTTTAATTCTAATTCAATAAATGATTTATCTTGATTAATTAAAATATAATATTTAATATTTCCTTCTTTATCTTTTATTTCAGCTTTATATTCATATTTATTATTTTTAACCAATTCATTTGTTTTTATTTCTTTTGTTTTCGAAATAATTTCTTGTTTTAAAGAATCATTTAATTCAATATTATTACTATATTGAATTAAATTCAAATTATTATCTAATATATATATATCTTTATCATTATTAAAATATTTTATAAAATTCACTTGTTCTTGATTATCAATTGCTTTTTCAAATTCACTTTTTATATTATTAAATTCAGCAATTAAACTCTTTTCATAAATTTGTTCAATTTTAATATATGAAAAAACATTTGATATTATTAATATAACTGTTGATATTATAAAAAATAATAAAATTATTTTTGGTTGTAATCTTCTTTTTCTCATATTTAGCTCCCCTTATTTTGTAAAATAAAAAGCGATTTAACTCGCTTTTTAAATATATTATTGTTCATTTATTGTATCACTATTAAATGTATATCCTAAACCTCTTTTTGTTAATATATATTCTGGCGAGCTAGAATCTTTTTCAATTTTTTCTCTTATTCTTCTTACAGTAACATCAACTGTTCTTACATCACCATAATAATCATATCCCCATACTTTTTCTAATAATTGTTCTCTTGAGAATATTTGTCCTTTATTTTGTATTAAGAATTTTAATAATTCAAATTCTCTTAATGTTAATTCTATTGGATTCTCTCCTACTTTTAATAAATATCTTTCAAAGTCTATTGTTGCATCTCCAAATGATACTACTACATTTTTCTTTTCTTCTTTTTTTATTTTTTCTTGTTCTTCTATTCTTTTTAATGTTATTTCAGAACTAATTGCTTCTACCTTTCTTAAGTTAGCTTTTATTCTAGCTATTAATTCTCTAGTACTATATGGTTTTGTTATATAATCATCTGCTCCAATTTCTAACCCTATTATTTTATCTACAACATCTTCTTTAGCTGTTAACATTATAATTGGCACACTTGATTTTTCTCTTACCTTTCTACATACAGTTAAACCATCTTGTTTTGGTAGCATAACATCAAGAAGTATTAAATCTGGTTTATCGTTTATTGCTCTATCATATCCTACTTCTCCATCATATGCCTCTATTATTTCATATCCTTCTTTTTGTAGATTGTATGTTAAAATATCAACAATTGGTTTTTCATCATCTATTATTAATATTCTTTTCTTATTTTTTTCTTCCACAAAATTTCCTCCTTTACTACGGAAATAACATCTACAAATATTATCTATTATTATACGCAAAAAGTCAATAATAGATAACAAAAAACTATATGAAAACACTATTTTTAGTTTCTTTTATACACAAAAAAGAAAAGATACAGAATATTTTTAAATAATCCTGTATCTTTTTATTATTTACTACTTGACTACTAGTTATTTGCAACTGTTACATTGCCATTAGGCACAAATTCAAAAGTTGTTTCATTCCAAGTAACAGAAGTAGCTGCCATTTCATTTAATTTACTAGAAGTACCACTTAAAGTAACTGGTTTAACTATATCTATAAACATTAAGCTATAACTTTCCGGTTCAGCATTAATCTCTATATTACCAGTTAAATTAGGACAACCAGTGAATGTTTGAGTAAGATCTTTTATTCCACTATTAATAACAGGAGCTGTTACTATACTTGAATTAGCAAAACAATTTTTTAAACTTATAACATCTTTACCTGCAATTTGACTTAAAATTTCACCATATGTAGATTTTGTCTTATCAATAACTGCAACGCCCCAACCATCGAAAGTATTATAATCACCCCATTCTATACTTTCATTATGCATACTATATCTATATTCATAATCTCCTTCTACATAAATGTCACCCTTTTCAACAGTTTCTGGGAAGGCACCATTTATATATTTAATAGAAGGTTCTGAATAATTACCAAATTCATTATTAACTACACCTTTATAATAAACACCTGTTTTTGAAACATCACCTCCATCAATAGTTTCAATAGGTTTAACTAATGTAATGCCATTTACTTCTGCAATTTTTTGTTTTAATTCATCAGAAATAGAACCAGTAATCCATGTAATCTTTGTTCCTTCTAAAGCCGCACTATAAGACATTTCATCATTAATATTTAAATTAGCATTAATTTCAATTGTTCCTGTTAAACTAGTACAATTAGCAAAAGCATTATTCATATCAACAATACTTTCTGGAATTACTGGTGCTTGTACTAACGATGTACAGTTGCCAAAAGTAATAGGCAAAGCTGTTACACTACTTGGAATTTCAGGAGCAACTTTCAATGCTGTACACTCACAAAACGTTTGCATCATATTAGTAACGCCATAAGGAATTTCAGGAGCAACTTCTAGCGATGTACAACTAAAAAATGTCAATAACATACTAGTAACACCACTTGGGATACTAGGAGCAACTTCTAATGATATACAATTATTATAAGAATACGCCATGCTTTCTACATAAGATGGTAAAGTTGGACTTTCTATAAGATTAGCACAATTAGCAAAAATACTATCAGCAGAAACAATATTCTTATTATTAATTGTAGTTAAAATGGTACCATAAGATGATTTGGTATTATCTAATACTCTTACTCCCCATCCGTTTAAATCTGACCTTTCTCCCCAAGAATTCATTTGTGGGTAAATATTGTCAAAACTATAATACATATTATATCTATATTCATAGTCACCATATACATAAACATCACCAATTTGAGGTATTGGGAATTCATCACCAGCTGTATATTCTGCTTCAGCTCCAGTATAATTACTAAGTGCATATATCTCTACATCACTTCCATACATATCTACAACCTCATTTCGAGGTACTTTAACATAATATTTACCACCTTCAGGAATTATTCCATTATGAATTATTGGTAGTATTACTTTTTCTCCTATTCCTAAATCTAAAAGCCATGTACTATATGGCTCTTCACTTCTACTTCCCAATACTATTTCTCCATTTTGTATTTCTACTAAGTCTTTATATTCTTCTTTAAATTCTGGGATTAATTCTTGTATTTTCTCTAATGTATCTGCATTTAATAATCCACCTTCTCCATTTCCTGTTGCTAGTTCTATTTGTTTTTCTGCATTCTTTACTGCTAGTATTTCTTGATATATTCTTATATCACTTTTGAATACCGCTTCTTTTGCCTTTTCTATTATGCCTCCTTCCATAAACGTAACTATAACTGCAGCAGTTAATATTATTAGTACAATTATTGTTACTACTAATGCAACAAGTGATATACCTGATGTGCTTTTCTTCATATTAATTCCTCCTTTAAAATTTCCATTATTGGGTAATGGCTCCCTAAATTCTTTTTATGCACGACAAAAAGAACTTAAGGCCATATTACTTTTCGTAATATATTCTTAAGTTCTTTATATTTTTTTGCATGTCAATTAAAGATGTTTTTATACTATAAACATCCCCCCCCTAGTATTTAGCACTTTCTGGCTCTTTGTACTGGTTTTATTTGACATTTTTTCACCCCTTTTCTTTTTGTAATATATCATATGTAGTTCAAGAGTTCAAGTATTTAGATAAAAAAAATGAGATACCTTTTAGTATCTCATAATTTTCTTATTTTCCTATATTTTCTATATAACTTGTTGGATCAACACATTTGTTATCTATTCTTACTTCAAAGTGTACATGAGGTCCTGTTGTTCTTCCTGTCATACCAATTGTAGCAACTTGTGTACCTTGAGTAATTTCATCTCCAACATTGACTAATAATTCATTACAATGTGCATAATATGTTATCATATTATCCGCATGTTGAATAACTATTGTTCTTCCATAATTACCTATTGTTTCAGCTTTAATAACTACACCATCTGCTGCTGCATATATTGGTGTTCCAACTGGGTTAGCTATATCTATACCTGTATGGAAACCACTACTTCTATAACCAAATCTTGAAGTTATTGTTCCCCTAGCAGGTGATGCAAATGCTACATTTATACTTTGAGGTACTATTTCTTTTTTTACACTTAATCCACCAACACCATATTGTGCTATTGTTCTTGTTTTATACTTACTTTCCATTGTAGCAACAACAAATTCTTTATCTTCAGTAAATATTGGATTTACTAAGTGTGCTTCATTTATTGTTATTTCAACATTATCATTATTTATACTATCTTTAATTTCTTGTAATAATTCTTCTGCTTCAGATTTAGTTTCTACCACGGCTATTTCTTCGTCAGAAGTATTTATAGTATAAACTCTATTATATATAATTGTATTTGCTTTAACTATTTCTAAAACATTTTTTTCATCTATGTCTGTATTTTTCTTTACAAACATAAACTCTGTTTTTGGCTGTTCATCTATATGAACATATGCTATTTTGTCATTACTTTGTTCTAGATAATTAGTTAATTCTTTATTAAATTTTTCTTCATTATCTATATATCCAATTGTATTATTTGCTAATGTTACTTTATATGCTGGCTTATATATTAATAACATAAGAGCAATAATTAATATTAGCATTGTTATAATTATTGTAAATATTTTTGTTGTTATTTTTAGTATAGATATTTTACTTATATTATCTTGACTAATAATAAACACTTCCTTTTCTTTTAATTTTCCATTTACAATTTTAACATTTTGTTTACATTTAATCAAACATTATTTCATTTGATTATTAATTGAAAAAATGTGTATTATTCTTTTTTACTTTGTTTTTCTCTGTTTTTCTTTATTTTACTTAAGAATACTTTAGTGTGTATTATCTGTAATAACACTTCTAAATCCTGAATAAATATATCTTCCTCCACTTGAACCTAAGAAAGAAAATACCCCAGCTTCAGAAGAATCCATAATTGTACCACCTCTTAATATGAAACAATGTTCTCCTGTTGGCATTGATGCAGTATCTGAATACCAAGCAAATGCTCCACCTTCACTACTTGATGTTTCATAAATAGCTTGTCCGTATGTCCATACTAAATTATGATAATTATTTTTTGCTGTATCTTCTCCATTTAAATAATATTTATCATAATACTTATTATTTGCTTCTTCATATAAGCTTTTTCCATCTGTTAATAAATATTTTGAACCATTATCTACATAAGCTGCCACTTTTTCTGTTGCTCCACCTGACATATCATATATTCCATATACATTACCAGTAGTACTTGCTTTTACACCATTTAAGCTATTCCATGGATATACAGTATCATTACCATAGTTAACTTCATTTGCTTTTCTTCCTGAATATCCTGTTTTTATTCCTGTATTATCTAAATATGGGTTTATCCATATTTCATTATTATTTTTTCCATATTTACTATGCGCTAGATATGTTACTGCTCCCCATTCTGAATTTTTTATTAAATGAGTATCTATTTCATCTTTATTTATTCCATAAATATTATTATCTTTAATACTCTTAGAAATATCAAAAGCTTCGCTTAATGTTATATTTGTCCATGAATAAGTATCTTGTAAACTTTTATATACACCTTCTACATTACTTCCTTCGAATTTTGAAACCCATATTCCAGTTAAAGGTTTTCCAAAATTAAATGCTGGATGTATAACATAATCTTTTGTAACATCTCCATTATTAGGATCTATAACTGTTCCATCTGTAGCTATATTAGTATCATCTTTTAAAAATTTAATATCAAAGCTTCCTGCTCTATTAGTATGATAATTATTTTCATTCATCTTATATGCAAATCTAGGTATCCATACAAAATAACTTCCATCTTTATTTGAAATATCTCCATCTGTATAATCTGATAACATAACATTTGCCCATTTTTTCTCACTATAATTATACCAAACAGTATTTTCAGTATCTTCTACAATTACCCATTCATTATTATCATTATTGTACATAACTGGGTTCATTCCCTCAAATAGCATAGGGGCATTTGCTCCAGATAAATCTATACTTTGTTTTTGTTGATAATTTTGTATTATCATATCTAATGTATATATTTTATTTTCTTCTTCAATTAATGGCTCAGTAGAAAATACTACTTTATTTTGATAACTAACTAAATATTCTCTTTCTATATCTTCTAAACCAAATTGCTCTAAATTTTCTTTAGTTAAAATATAATAATCTTCATTTATTTTTGTATTTAATTGTTGCTCAACATAAGCAAATAATTCTTCATATTTATAACTTCTACTTATTGCTGATACTCCTTTAAATACATAATCATAATCTTCTTCTTTTTTAGCTTGTTCTTCTAATACTTTTTCGTATACTAGTTTTAAATCATTTTCAAATTTTTCTTTATATAATTCTTTAGCCTTAATATTTAGTATTACTACAGCAATAATTGAAATAACAATTAATACAGCTATTACAATTAAAGCTATCTTTATTTTCTTCTTTTTCTTTAATTTGTTTTCACTTCTTTTTTCATTAAATTTAATTGATTGTTGTAGTCTTTCTTTTTCAAAATCTTTCAAAAATACCACCTCACATAATTATTTACAAACACATTATATACTAACTAATTTATGATTTCAAGTCCTGCAAATTTAGCCATTAATCTTTTTGTTCCAGCACTTTCAAAATTAATTTCTACTTTATAATCATCGCCTTCTTCTTCAATATTTGTAATAATACCTTTTCCAAATTTTCTATGACTTACATTTTGACCTATTTCGTAATTCATTACAAAATTAGCTGCTGTTTCTTTTACTTTATTATTAAGATTACTTAAGAATGATTCAGCACTTCTATAATTAAATGGATTTTTTTCTTTTATCTCAAATCTTACAACATCTGCTCTATCTTCATTTTGTTTTGGTTTTACTTCTTTTTTAATTATTTGTATCATATATTCTGGAATTTCTTTAATAAATCTTGAAGGCATATTACAAGTTGTGCTTCCAAATATGCTTCTCATACGTGCAGATAATAAATATAGTTCTTTTTTTGCTCTTGTCATTGCAACATAACATAATCTTCTTTCTTCTTCAACACCATTTTCTTCACCTAATGATCTGTATGAAGGAAATAATCCTTCTTCCATACCTGTTACAAATACTGTGTCAAATTCAAGTCCTTTAGCATTGTGCATTGTCATCATTGTTACATAATTATCTCCTTCATTTAAGTTATCTAAATCTGTTATTAATGCTAAATTTTCTAAGAAATCTGATAAAGTATTATCTGCATTTTCACTTTCAAATTCAATAATAACTGTTAAGAATTCTTTTAAGTTTTCAATTCTACCTTGTGCTTCAACAGTTTTTTCATTTTCAAGCATTCTAATATATCCTGTTACATCTAAAACTCTATTTGTTAATTCTTCTATAGATATTTTATCTTTTTCTTCAGCAAAATCAGTAATCATTTGAGCAAAATCTTTTAAAGTAGCAAATGATTTTAAGCTATATTCATCTGCTTTAGAAATTATTTCAAACAATGTTTTTTCTTCTATATTAGCAATATTTTCGATATTATTTAATGTAACTTGTCCAATACCTCTTTTTGGTTCATTTATTACTCTTTTTAAACTTACTGCATCTTTGTTATTTTCAATCAATCTTAAATATGCAATAATATCTTTTATTTCTTTTCTATCATAGAATTTTTGTCCACCAATTACTTTATATGGAACTCTTTCTCTCATAAATATATCTTCTATTGCTCTTGATTGTGCATTTGTTCTATATAGTATTGTAAAATCATTATATTCTTTTCCTTGCATAACTTTGTCATCAATACATTTAGCAATATATTGAGCTTCATCATATTCATTATTTAAATTATTATATATAGGTTTTTCCCCTTCTTTATTCTCTGTCCACAATTCTTTTACAATTTTACTTTCATTATTTTTAATAACTTCATTTGCAACATCAAGTATTGGTTGTGTTGACCTGTAATTTTGCTCTAATTTAATTATTTTAGCACCTGGATAATCTTTTTCAAAATTTAATATATTTGTTATATCTGCACCTCTAAATGCATATATTGATTGGTCATTATCTCCAACAACAAATACATTACCATACATTCCAGCAAGTAAATTTATTAATGTAAATTGAGATTTGTTTGTATCTTGATATTCATCTACTAAAATATATTGAAATTTTTGTTGATAAAATGTTAATGCATCAACATTTTCTAATAAAAGCTTTATTGTTAAAAGTATAATATCATCAAAATCTATTCCATTATTTTGTTTTAATTTTTTTTGATATAGCTTATATACTTGTGCAATTTTAGCTTGTCTAAAATCGCTACCTGCTATAGTCTCAAATTGCTCTTCATCAACCATATCATTTTTTAAATTACTAATGTTACTTAATAATGATTTTTCTGTAAATTGTCTATCATCAATATTTAATTCTTTTATACATTCTTTTATTATTGTCTTACAATCTGTTGTGTCAAATATATTAAAATTAGATGTATATCCTAATCTATCTATATATTTTCTAAGAATTCTTACACATATAGAGTGAAAAGTTCCTATCCATATATCATTTGCCATATCACCTACAACATTATATGTTCTTTCCTTCATTTCATTAGCTGCTTTATTAGTAAATGTTATTGCTAATATATTCCATGGTCTAACACATTTTTCTTCTATTAAATATGCTATTCTATGTGTTAAAACTCTTGTTTTTCCACTCCCTGCACCCGCTATTACAAGTACTGGTCCTTCTGTTTCCAAAACAGCTTCTTTTTGTCTATCATTTAAGCCTTCAATTAATCTATTTTCTTCCATATTTGCCTCCATTTTCGCATATATTATATTCAAAATTTTACTAAATGTATTATACTATTCTTAATCTTTTATTACAATCGAACAAAGCAAAAAAAGTATACAAATTTTAAATCAATTTGTATACTTTTTAAATTTATATATATTTAGCTCTACCATATGTTGGTATTCCATTTATACTTCTATATCCTTCTTGTAATTTATCTACAATTGTTCCCATTCCAACTATATGGTGATTATCTGTTATAGATAAAGCATGTGCTACAATTAAAGGATCAAAAAAATCAATAAATATTCTGCCTGGTGAACTTGCAAAATTTGCACCTGCATTCATTAATTCTTCATAATATGACTGACAAGCTCCTGCAAATATAGCTAATTTATTTTTATCTCTTTGCACTCGTCTTGCTTGAATAATCGAATCTCTAAAGTATTTAGAATTTCTATAACTATTAATATCTCTAATATCGCTATTCTTAGATAAAGCATCATGCCCTGTAATTATTAAAATACTTGGATTTTCTTTAAATAATAAATCTTTAATATATTTAGGTTGATGTTTTTCTTTTATACTATACACACTACATGGTAAATTATTTTTTTTGTAATATCTAAGAGTTTTTTTAGCATAAATATCATCACCATCTATATGAAGAATTTTACCAAATTTAATATTCCTTTCTTTTTCAAGATATCCCCTAAACTTATTATATATATCATATTCACGTCTATCTAAGTGCATAAAAAAATCTTTTATGTTTTGATATCTTACTAAATCTGAAATATGTGCATCTGCAAATATTCTCATATTAAGACCTTGTAAGTAGCTTATATTATTTCTTATATCTATAACTTTAAATAAAATATCTTTATTATGTGATTTTCTAACAACATAATCTCCTATTTTTATATTATGCATAAATATCACCTTATACATTGTATGAAAATAGGGAAGGTTTTGTTAATAGGAAAAAACTGAGTAAATGCCTGTTTAAAAAAAATCCCGACCACCCACCCCCAAATATGTAAAAAGATACGAATTTTTTCGTATCTTCTACTCTCATTACTGTTATTCATTACTAGCTATTTAATTTCTATGCTGTATCTAATATATCTTCTCCAACTTATTCATCTACTACTTGGATACTAGAACTTAATCTTATCATTCGACAGCATGCGTCTACATAGTATGCTCAAAAGGTATTTAGTAGTATGAATTTCTAAATATTATTCTAATTATTTATATTTTTTACTGTTACATTACCTGAAGGATTTCCAAATTCATCAACTGCTGTTGCTGCTATTTCAGATAATATAGGGCAAGTTCCTGTTAAAACTATAGGTTGCACTGTACCAGCAAAGCAATCACTATAAGTTAAATTTGTTGCATTAATTTCTATTTCACCTGTTAATGAAATACAATCTCTAAAAGTCCATTCTAGGAATACTACACTATTAGGTATTATAGGACCATCTTCTAAGGAATCACAATAAGCAAAAGCAGCGTACATATTTTCTACACTATTAGGTATTGTAGGCGCTGTTATAATATTAGAATACCTAAAAGCCCATTCCATATTGCGCATAGGCACACCATTTATTTCTTCTAAAATTATACCATACTCTGTCTTATCTGGATTAAGAATATGCATTGACCAGTAGTTTGAATTGCTACCATATGACCAGATTTCATACCAAAACATATTATAGCGATACTCATAATCACCATATACATAAACATCTCCTGTATTTACTGTTTCTGGAAAACTATCTCCAGCATATAAAATTTTTGTAGCTCCACTATAATCACCAACTGCAGTATCTTCTTCAACGCTTACATAATAAATTCCTCCTTCTGGAATTATTCCATTATGAACAGTTGGTGTATTTACTGTTTCATCTCCTGTTTTTCCTGCTACTATTCCTAATTCTGCAAGCCATGTACTATATGGTTCATCACTTCTTGCTCCTAATACTATTTCTCCATTACTTATTGCTATTAAATCCTTATATTCTTCTTTAAATTCGGGGATTATTTCTTGTATTTCTGCTAATTCTGTTGCATTATATAATCCGCCTTCTCCATTTCCGGTTGCTAGTTCTATTTGTTTTTCTGCATTCTTTACTGCTAATATTTCTTGATATGTTCTTATATCACTTTTAAATACAGCTTCTTTTGCCCTATCTATTATGCCTCCTTCCATAAACGTAACTATAACTGCAGCTGTTAATATTATTAGCACAATTATTGTTACAATTAGTGCAACTAAGCTTATACCTGATGTTTTACTATTCTTTAAATTTTTCATATTTTTTCCTCCTTTGAATTTTAAATTTGTTATTATACAATTTTATTGTATAGCACTTTTGGTTTTACTTCAACTGTTTTGTTGTATTTTTTCTTTTTATTTCCTCCCTTCCTCGGCTCTTTATTTTTATTATTGGCAAAATATTTGTTTTTTAATTTTGGCAAAACAAAAGAACCTAAGACTATACTACGTTTTCTCGTAATATATTCTTAAGTTCTTTGTATTTTTTTTGCATGTCAATTAAAGATGTTTTTATATTATAAACATCCCCCCCCTAGTATTTAGCACTTTCTGACAGTTTTGCTTAGGTTTATTTGACATTTTCTTACACCTCTTTTTTTGTTAATTTTTAAAACAAAGTAAAGAAATTAATCCTTACTTTGTTCTTTTAATAATTCTAATTGACTAATTAATAATGCTTCTGTTTTTGCTTTATATACTTCAACTTGTTTTACTAATTCATCATATTCAATTTGTTTTGCTGTTAATTTATTATTTATTTCAGATAATATTTCTTGTGCTTTGTTATTAGCATTTCCTATTATATTTTCCGCTTCTTTTTTTGCATTATTTTTTAAATCTTCTGCAGCATTTTGTGCAACCATTAAGGTATTTTGAAGAGTATCTTCCATTGATTTGTAATGTGAGATACCATCATTTAATGAATTTGCCTTATCTTTTAGTTCAATATTTTCTTTATATAAAATTTCATAATCTCTAAGTATTTCTTCTAAAAAATCTTCTACTTCATCTGCATCATATCCATTAAAGACCATTTTTTTCTGAAATTCTTTGTTCTCAATATCACGAGGAGTTAACATTTATATCACTTCCTTCTTATTTAATCCAAGAAACACCTAATTTATTTTTTAATTCTTCTCTTGCCATTTCATTAGTTATTTCATAGTTCATTGGTGCAACTAAGAATATTGCATTTGATACTTTTGATATACTTCCATCTAAACCATAAACTGCACCACTAACAAAATCAATTATTCTTCTTGCAACATCTTTGTTAACAAACTCAAGATTTACAATAACTGATTTTTTTTCTTTTAAATGTTCACAAATTTCTGGTGATTGATCAAAGCTATTTGGTTGTAATATTACAACTTTAATTTGTGAAGGATTATTTGGTAAACTTACTACTGATTTATTAGCTTTTTTTCTTCCAAATAAATCTTCTTTAAAATCATTTTTATATTCATAATCACTATTATCTTTTGTGTCTATATCATCATATTCATCAAATTCATCATAATCTTCATCATATTCTTCCCCAAAAGAAAATAAATTTTTTAAAAATTTACCCATACCAGCTCCCATTATTATACCTCCTAAAAATATCATATTTTAATATGTTTAATTTAAAACCTACAATTATATATATGATTTCATATAATTCTACATTTATTTTACATTTTATATATTTAAAAAGTCAATATGTTATATGTTTGTAATATAAAATTAATACTCCTGTAACAATTCTGTAACATTACTGCACTTTTATTTCATCATATATAGAAATTTCTCCTCCTAGTTGCTGTTCCGTAATACCTAGTTTTTTCATATCTTCTTCATTTAAATTATCTATTATTGCATAATCATTATTCTGTTTTAATACTTTTACTAAAACTTTATATTCTGCATTATTTTTTAATTTTGTAATATATGTATTTTGTCCTTCAATAACTAAAGAAGCATTTGGTACTTTTAACCCTTCATATTCCCACCAAATTATATCAAAACTAATTTTTCTATATAAAATTAAGTCTTCTACATTTTTACTGATTTTTAAAAATACGGTTTTACTATTTTCATTTTCTTTAACTTTAACAATTGTTGCATTAATTGTTTCTGAATTTCCAATATTAAATCTTACTTTAATGTTTTTTCCTTCTTCTATTTTTTCATTATATTTATTGTTTTCAATATTAGTAACTAAATAGCAATAATAATTATCTACTATTTTTATTTTCTTTGTATCTATTGCTACTATTTCGTCTGTCCTTAGATTATATTCTTCTAACATTTCATAAGTTATATTATCTAACTCAGTTGTTCTTAAAACATTTTCTAATCCATCTACTCTAATACTAACAATACCTGAACTTGTTGACTTTATGTAATCTGTTGATTCATTCAATTCTTTTTCATAAGCATTTCTTTGAGAAATTAATTCATTAATATATGAACCTGAACTACTTAATTCTCCAGATAATTTAGCTTTTTTTTCTAATAAAGTATGTATTTCTGTATATTTTTGATTTATCTTTTGCATCTCATTAGAATTATTAATGTCTTGCAATAATTGTTCAATTTCAGTTTCTATTTTTTTTGTATCTGAAGAATATAAATCTGTTTGTTCTTGCAAAGCTGATTGAATTTTCACATCTAATTCTTCTATTTTTTTTCTTGTACTATCATTATTCTTACTTGTATATGTTCCAACAACTTGTCCTTTTGCAACTTTACTTTCTTCTGGTTTTGATAATATTATGTCTGAAACATTATTAGTATTTAACACTGTTTCTTCTCTAATAATATACCCTTCTACACTTTGTTCATCTGATATTTTTCCTTGAACTATATTAACTTTATTAACTGGGTCTAAAAACAAATTGATTAAAGATATTAAAACATATGCAAAAATTGCAAAAACAATTATTAATCTAACTATATTTAATTTTTTTCCTTCATTTTTTTTCTTCACATTATCACCTATCACAATTTTATTATAACAGTATTTTTTTTTCAATAGAGTATTTAAATTTTATACACTTTTTTTAAAATCACATCATTTTTATATTGACAAAAGCCTTTATTTTATGTTAATATTTATATTGTTCAAATGAACACGCGGATGTGGCGGAATTGGCAGACGCACTAGACTTAGGATCTAGCGCCAAAAGCGTGCAGGTTCAACTCCTGTCATCCGCACCACTTATATAATAGGTGTAAATATTGAAAAATAGTGAGTTTTAAGACTCACTATTTTTATTTTATTTATGAAATTACGGCAAAAATATTTAAAATAATAAATATAATAATAAAATGTACTAATTAATAAAATTTATTTGTAAAAGGATATGTATAAAAAAAACGTAGATTTATTAGTAATAGTATGGGTAGTTTCCGTAATTTGTGCAGTTATATATGGATTTAAATGTTTTAAAAAAGAAATCAATTCAGATAACAAAAATAATACAGAAACTACAATAACTGAAACTAAAGAAGAAGATAATAACACTCATATACTAAATGTTCCAGATACAATACCCCAAAAAGAAATATAAAATACAACAAATACACATAATAATGTTAAAACATCAACTTATATTTTAAATACTAATTCTAAAAATTTTCATAAACCAACTGGTAATAGTGTTTTAACAATAAGTGAAAAAATAAAGAAACATTTACGCGAATAAGGGATGATGTTATAATCATAAAATATCAACCATATAAAAATTGTAATCCATAAAAAAGCTGATGCCTTTCAGACTATTAATAAAGTAAAAAGTATTGATAAAAAATATTGATAAAAAATATTGATAAAAAAAATACACTATGGTATATTAATATAAAAGGAGGAATAAAATATGAATAAAAAATTGCTATCTGTATGTATTGTTTGTATTATTATTTCAATTAGTGGATTTTTATTAATTAGACAATATCCTAAAAATAAATCATTTTCTAATCATGTAGATGCCACTAAATTAGAAAAAATGAAAGATTCCAAATTAGCAGATTTATTTTATAATATTTCTAAAGATGACGGATTTGTAACTGAAAAAGAAAAAGATTATAGCTTCCCATATAATTGTGCAGCTAGTGTTGAAGACGCAATAGAAAAAACAAAAACTATTGGTCAATCTAGTAATACAAAAATATTAGAGTTGAAATTGCTAGAAGAAACTGATTATTATTACATTATATATCAAGAATACGTTTCATATAGAGAATCTGGAGATGTAACTTATAAAAACTCATATTTATATTTTAAAAACTCTATTCTAGATATTGATAATAAAACTATCAATACAAATATTTTGAATAGTGCTAATAAAGTTAAGGAAATATTTAATTTATATACATACATTAGAAATAACGCAAACTCAAGCATAAAATTACTACTACCAGAAATTACAGAAAATCCAAATGAATATATATATACATATTATTATTTTAACACATCATATGGAGACTGGGGTTTATCAGATACTATAACTTTATATAAAAATACAGTATCAATAAATAAACAAACTGGAAAGTTTGAATCTATTGAAAATCAAATTAGACAAGTATCAGGAAAAACTAATAATTATTAAAAAATAATAATTATAGTAAATTGAAGAATACACATTATTTTATGATTCTAAAAGAATATACTCAAAAAGCCATTCAGATGAATGGCTTTTTATATTATTTATTTTTTATGTATGCAATTTAACATTTAACTATATTATAAATGTATAAATAATATCTATAACTAACAGTATAATAATACTGCTAGATAATATATTTAATGTTTTTTTATTCATCTTACCTGTTATCTTTTCAAATAATGGTTGAAGAATATATAAAAATACTACTCCACCTAATCCAAATCTAATACTTGGGCTAAGTGCAATTCTTCCTTGAAAATGAATTGCATAATCTCTAGCATATGTTTGCCATGGCCAGCTTCCAATTGTCCATTCACATAAATATGAAGTTAAAAGTTCAATTGCTGTGGCTACTAGCATACATCCTAAAAACACTATTGGTATCATTAATATTTTTCTTTTTAGAGATTTATCTCTTATAATTTTATCTATTGTAAACAAAAAAGCTATTGCTCCAAATCCATATACAGGACAATATGGACCAAATAGTACTCCTCTGTTTGTAAATCCCCATTTATATACTACTACTTCTAAAAAAACTTCATAACACCAACCAATAATTGCATATAATATAAAATATATAAATAATTTTTGTAATTTTTCTAAATTAATTGTTTTCACTTTTTCCACCTCCTATTTTTAAAATTTTATCATATATTATTTATAAATACTATATACTTTATTATTGTTTTATTAAATAGTTTGTGTTAAAATACTTTTGCAATAATTTAATTTAAAGGATGGGATAAAATGAATAAAATAAAAGATTTAATTATGAATTTTATTAATGGTTTTTGTATGTCTTTAGCTGATAGTGTTCCTGGTGTATCAGGTGGTACTATAGCATTTTTATTAGGTTTTTACGATAAATTTATATCTTCATTAGATGATTTATTTAGAGGTAATTTTGAAGCAAAGAAAAATGCTGTAATATTTTTAATCAAGATTGGAATTGGATGGGTTGTTGGTTTTTTACTTTCAGCTACAATACTTGCAAATACTTTTAATACACATATTTATGCAATGAGTTCATTATTTTTAGGTTTTATTATATTTGCAATACCAATAGTTATTCGTGAAGAAAAAAATGTATTAAAAAGCAAATATAAGAATTTAATATTTTTAATACTAGGAATTGCTTTAGTAATAGGTATAAGCTTATTTAATACATCAAATTCTGCAAATATAAATTTATCTAACTTAAATTTATTTACTATTATATATATTTTTATAGCTGCAATGATATCTATATCTGCAATGATTTTGCCAGGTATTTCTGGTTCAACACTTTTACTAATATTTGGCCTATATATGCCTATTATATCTAGTATAAAACAATTTATATCATTTGATTTTACACCATTTCCTGTACTTTTTGTATTTGGACTTGGTATATTAACTGGTATATTAGTATTTGTTGGTTTAATTAGAAAGTGCTTAGAAAAGTATCGCTCACAAACAATATATACTGTTATTGGTATGATGTTAGGTTCAATTTATTCAATAATTATAGGACCTACTTCTTTAGATGTGCCTCTACCAGCTATGACTTTTTCTACATTTAATATTATAGCTTTTATTATCGGGGGAGTAATTATATTTGGTTTAGAATTATTAAAATATTATTTTAACAAAAAATAATTTATGTATATATAAAAGGATGTAATATTTTTAATTACATCCTTTTATTGTAAAATTTATTTTATGCACTTATTTCCTTTTTATTTGTTTTTCCAAATAAAAAGTCTAAGTTCACTTCTAATACTATAGATAGTTTATATATGGTTTCTACAGAAAAACCTTTCTTTCCAGTTTCAATTCCTTTATAAAAACCATAACTAATTTCACTCATTAAAGCAACATCCTCTTGTGTGTATCCTTTTTCTTTTCTAATTTTTCGTAGATTTTTTATAACTGTTTTTCTAATATCTGCATCAAACTCATAAAATTTATTATTATTATGCATAAAAAACACCTCTGCATACAGCTTAACATATATTTAATAATTTTTTAGTATACTGTCAGTATACTTTTTGAATTTAAAAAATAATAAAGCTCTATTGTTTCTTAATAGAGCCTTATCAATATTATTATATTAATCTATATACATTACTACTCTTATTCCTACATTATTCCAAATATCATTTTTCTGAATTCTCTTATATTTAGAAATATTATTGCTTCCTTTAGTATCGAAACTTCCTCCTCTTACAATTATATATTCTAATCTTTCTTCCATAGTTAATTCATATAAGTTTCCTGCTAAATCATAAATATTAAAAACTTGATTTTGGTAATTTTCTGTATCTTCATCAACTTTATAAGTCGTTACTCCTGTAGGTAATAACTTTCCCTCATTTTTATTTTTAGTATACATTGTGTTACCAATAGTATATCTAAATTCAGATTCAATAAAATTTCCCCACAACATATTATTTTCAGTAATTGCATTTTCTTTTTCATATTGTTTATTTTGTAAGAAATTTTTCCTTTCTATAATTTTTACTACTGTATCTAATTGTTCTGAATATATTAATGTTGTGTTTATACTTTTATCCCAATTATAATCTGTAGCCATTTGTCTAGCCATTTCTATTGCTCCTCTAACTTCTTCTACTGTATCTAACGTTTTTTGTGTAATTTCTCCATTTTTATTATATCCATATGCCACTTCTAATCTTTCACCATTATATACTGGTATATTAACATCTATTAATCCATTATCTTTTTTTTCATATACATATTTATATTTTTCTGTAGAAAAAGATACATTAGATAAAGGCATAATTTCTTTTTTTACTTGCAAAATGTTTGTATTTCCTTTATCACTAGTTGATGTAGCACCTTTTAATGAAGCTTCATATCTTCCTATATAAAAACCACCATACTTATCTACACTTTCCTTTATCTTTTTAAATTCTTCTGTTGTATTTTCATCTTGATCAAATGTATCATAATATCTTTTTAATGCTTTTGATGGTGTCTCCTCATTAATCCATCCAACTGGTACCCATACAAACTCATTTCCATTCTCATCTGTTATAACAAAACCTGTATCCCAATTTCCTGTTAAATATCTAAAACCATTTGGTATAATTGGAACATTATATGAATAATCAGTTGATTGCATATTATCACCACTAATTGCTCCTATCGTATATAATGTTTTTCCTTTATATTTTAAAGGATTTAAATTATATACTTCCCCTGAATTATAATTTACTACAAAATTTCCTTCTATATTATTAATACCAAGCTTATTCTTACTATCATTATCTAAAAAATAGTAATCCTCTGACAATATATTTTTATTATATATTTTTTGTATTTCTTTTATGGCATTATTATATTTTTCTTTATCAGAATATGTATTCATTTTTATTCCAACATATTCCCCTTTAGTTATATAAACATAGTTTATCTTTTCTGCAACTAAATTTATTTTTTCTTCAAATTCTTTATATTCTTTTACTCCTTTTGCACTAAGCATATTTATTAATAATGAACTAATAAACATCATCATTATAAATACCATAAATATTATAAATAATGCACTAAATTTTTTCATTTTATTCATAATTTATCTCTCCTATAATTACTATATATATAATATTATCATATTTGATTTAAAATAAATACTATTTTTCAATTTTTATATTAATTTTTTACTTCTCTAATTTTTTGATATTTTTCTTTAGTCGCTAAACCACCTCTAATATGTCTTTGCATTTTATTCTCATCTAATACTTCTCTAACTTTATAAAAAAGTGGTTTGTTCACTTTACTTAATCTAGTTGTTAAATCTTTATGTACAGTACTTTTACTTATTCCAAATTTTTTTGCTGCATAACGTACAGTACATTTATTATCAACTAAATAATTAGCTAACTTTATTATTCTTTCTTCAATATCATATGTTTGCAAATTAAAAACCTCCTTTGATATATGTGTTTTGCTACATTTTATTCAAAGAAAGTTTTTTTATTACAATATACTTATATTGTTTATATATTTTTAATTATCTTTATCATTCCAGAACCTACTTCTTCTGTAGGGACTTTCATAAAGTCTAGTTTATGATAAAACTTTTCTGCTTGCTCATTTTCTGCTATTAGAAATATTGTCGCTTTTTCATTTTGAGGTAAATCTTTTTTTATTAAATCAAGTAATTCCTTCATTAAATTCATTCCAATACCTTTGTTTTGGTATTCTTTGCATACAGCAACATCAAGTATAGTATTATATATTCCATCTGATATTGCTCTAGCCATCCCAATCGCTTTTCCTTCATCTACTGCTTTTACTAAATATTTAGTGTTTTTTAGTGCTTCTTTAACTCTTTCAGAATCATATTCTCTCCAATTAATATTTTTTCTAATGTTATTATATTCTTGCTCAGTAATTTGATATTGTATTTCTATCATATAATCACCTTCTATAAATTATTTTTTTCTTTAAATTCCATATATTCATCATATGTCATCATTTTATCTATAATACCATCTTCTGTAATTTCAATAATTCTGTTAGCTGTTGTTTGCATTAATTGTATATCTCTTGTTCCAAATAATACAACTCCATTAAAATTAATTAATCCATTGTTTAATGATGTAATTGATTCCAAGTCTAAATGGTTTGTTGGTTCATCTAAAATTAACATATTAGCACCACTTACCATCATTTTAGATAACATACATCTAACTTTTTCTCCTCCAGATAATACTTTTACTTTTTTTAACGCCTCTTCACCTGAAAATAACATTCTACCTAAAAATCCTCTTACATATGTTTCGTCTTTATCTTCTGAATATTTAGTAAGCCATTCAACTATAGTTTCATCTGTTAAAAACTCTGCTTCATTATCATTTGCAAAATATGTAGTTATAGGAGTTTTGCCCCATACACAACCACCATTATCTGCTTTTGTTTCACCAGCAATAATATCAAATAGCGCTGTTTTTGCTATACCATCTTTATCTATAAAAGCAATTTTATCTCCTTTTTTAACTGAAAAAGAAACTTTGTTTAATACTTTAACTCCATCAATAGTTTTTGTTACATTTTTAACTTCTAATATTTCATTTCCTAATGCTTTTTCAAATTTAAAATCAATATATGGATATTTTCTTGTTGATGGTTTTATATCCTCTAATTGAATATTTTCTAATAATTTTTTTCTTGAAGTAGCTTGTTTAGACTTAGAAGCATTAGCACTAAATCTTGCAATAAAGTCTTGCAATTCTTTAATCTTTTCTTCTTTCTTTTTATTAGCTTCTTTTACTTGTTTTAACATTAACTGACTTGATTCATACCAGAAATCATAATTACCAACATAAATTTGTATTTTATTAAAGTCAATATCTGCTATATGTGTACATACTTTATTTAAAAAGTGCCTATCATGTGATATTACAATAACAGTATTTTCAAAATCTGCTAAAAATTCTTCTAACCATCTAACAGTTTTTTCATCTAGACCATTTGTAGGTTCATCAAGTAATAGTATATCTGGATTTTGAAATAATGCTTGTGCTAATAATATTTTCACTTTTTGGATTGAAGATAAATCTTTCATTAATTTGTTTTGAAATTCACTTTCAATTCCTAATGAATTTAATAATGTAGCTGCATCAGCCTCTGCCATCCAACCATTAAGCTCACCAAATCTTTCTTCTAATTCACCTGCTCTAATACCATCTTGTTCTGAAAAATCTTCTTTCATATATATAGCTTCTTTTTCTTTCATTATATTATATAATTCTTCATTTCCCATTAAAACAGTATCCATAGCTGTATATTCATCATATGCATTATGATTTTGTTTTAAAACTGACATTCTATTTTGTTTATTAATTAAAACTTCACCTTTTGTTGGTTCAATTTCACCTGAAAGTATTTTTAAAAATGTTGTTTTACCAGCACCATTTGCACCAATTAAACCATAACAATTCCCTTTTGTGAATTTTATATTAACATTTTCAAATAATACTCTTTTACCATATTTCAAACTTAAATTTACTGTTGTTATCATGTAATCAACTCCTCCTATATAGTTTACAATGAATAACTTGTTTTGTCTATAATTTGGGTTATTTTTAACAAAAATTCCTTACTTTACATAATTGACAACTATCTATATACATGGTATAATTTATATGTTGTTTTAATATTGTTATTTAATTTTGAAAAATTTTTTCAAATGGAGGTTGCTATGTTTAAATTATTTTCAATTGATTTAGATGGAACTTTATTAGATGATAATTACAGTATATCTAACGAAAATATGAATGCAATAAAAAAAGCAAAAGAAAAAGGCTATATTATATGTATAAATACTGGTCGGAACTATCCTCAAGCTATAGAATATTGCAAATTAATTAGTGCAGATTACCTCATATATTTGCATGGCTGTCTTATAAAGGATTTAGCTAATGATAAATTTGTAGGAAATAAATTATTAAATTTTTTACGTTATATAATTTTTTCTTTGTTTTCTCATAGAATTGTTAGCAATAAATCATCTGGATTAAAGCGGTTATGTAAAAATATAGGGATAGAGCTTAGAAGGACTGTTTCAATAGGAGATTCTGTTACAGATATTGACATGATTATAAATTCTGGATTGGGTTTATGTGTAATGAACTCTGATTGGGCTGTAAAAGATGTGGCAGATTATACCGTAAAAAAAGATAATAATAATTCTGCTGTTGCTGAAGCAATTTATTATGCTTTTAAATATTGATAATTTCAATTACTTGTTCTCCTATAAAAAGAAATGACTCGGAACTTAACTGTTTCGAGTCATTTCTTTTACTCTATTTCAATTTTATTATTTATTGGGACTATTTGTACCCAAGTAATACCATCATTTAATATTATTTCTTTTCCTTCATTATCATAATATTTTGTTTTATTTTGTCTACTAGTTTTTTCCCATGTTATATTAATCGCTTTACCATTTGTAATAAATACTCCTTCTCCTGTACCTATGTTATATAATTCTTGTCTACCTTTGTCTTCTGGGTCATCAAGTAATCCATTTTTTATATAGCAAACCACTATATTTTTTGCTACAAAAAATTCATTCGTATCTCTATCTTTATGTTCTTGTCCTCTCATATATCTTTCATATACTTTTTTATTTTCATTATATTTGTATGTTACATTTTGAAGTCCTGAATATTTTATTTTTATTTCATTTGCTTGTTGGCCATTTTCTAAATTAATTTCATCAGCTGAATATGTAAATATTCCTTTATCTTCAGACTTAACCCTATATTGTTTTTCTTCTGACCTATCTAATATTTTTTCTATACTTGTAAATGCATTATGGTATGAATTCTTGTTTCCTTCTCTCCAGAAAATCTTACTATCCCCTGTAACACCATTTATATTGTTTATTTTAAAAGTTTTTACATCTGATTGAGCTTGTGGACTCCATCCAAAATGAACATACTGAGCATCATTTTCCATTACATAGTCTAAGAAATAATGTCTTGCACTTCTTACAGGTCCTATCTTTTCAGTATTTTTCCCTTTAAAAAGTGCCATTATTCTACTTTCTCCACCTTCAATAATAATTTCATAAAGTAAATATGCATCATTTAATCCTGCATGAGGCCATGCTGGTTTTTCGTTATCTATCATTACTGCAATAGGTCTATCATCACCTTTGAATATTTGTACTTCTTTATTTTCAACTACTTTATTTTCTTCTTGCTCATTATTTATAACTTCATTATTTTTCTCTTTATTATTTTCTTGTTTTAATAAATAATTACTATATATTGTAGATGAAAGTAATCCTAAATCTATAATTAAAATTGATATTATTATTGGAATTAATATTTTTTTATTTTTTATTCCTTTCCAATTCTTAATTCTATTTATTATTTCTTGTACCTTTATACATTTTCTATCCTGTTTTTTATTTCTGTTTTTTCTTCTTTCACTTTCTCCATTATTTGATTCCATATATATCACTCTTTCATTACCTTTTTATATTTAACTTGTCCATTATTTTTTCTTCTTTATCTCTCATTATTTTTTTCTCATCATCTTCCATATGGTCATATCCTAATAAGTGAAACATTGCATGTGTAATTAAATATATAAGCTCTCTTTCAAATGCATGTCCATATTCTTCAGCCTGCTCTTTAGTTTTTTCAATTGATATTATTATATCTCCTAATTGATTTATTGGCATTTTATTATTTTCCAATTCTTGTTTAACTTCATAGGGTTCGTACATTGGAAATGACAAGACATCTGTTGGTCTATCTATATTTCTATATTCATTATTTATTATTTTTATTTCTTGATTATTTGTATATCTAATATATATTTCTATATTATTACTTGTTTTAATATCTTCTTCTTCAATACAATACTTTACACATTTTTGTATTGTTTTATTATATTCTTTTATACTATCTACATATTTTGTGTTTTTTATATCTTGATAATCATGTGTAATTTTTATTTTCATTTTTCATCACTTTCCTACATATCTTTATTTAATTTATATTTTCCTTTTAATAAATTAAATGTATTTTTAATTTTTCTTAAGCCTTTTAATTCTCTTAATTTAATTCTGTAATATTCTTTTATCGCTTCATATTTATTTGAATTACTTCTATTAATCATTTTTAAATCATAATATATAAATAAGCTTTCTTTTTGTCTTATATATTCTTCATAATCCACTATTTGAAGTTTATTAATACGTAAAAATTCATTTGTAAATTTTCTATATTCTTCTCTTTCTTTTGGATCATCCCAATATGCTTTTTTAGATAAAAGCTTTACATTATAACATTCAATTAAATTAATAATTAATTTATATGCTTCTTCTTTTTTAGAGAAATTATCTGCACTTACAAGTATCTCTCTAGCTTTTTTAAGTAGTCTAATATAACATTGCTCTGCTGCAACAAGTGGAAGGCTATGTGCAAAAAGTTCTCTACTTATAGAAAGTAGTAACATATTTTTTTCTACATATTTAATTCCATCTTTTAAGTCAACTTCATATTTGTATCTTTCAAATTTTTTATATTCTTCTACTATATTTTGATATACTTCTAATTCACTAATTTGCATTTTATATGGTAAAACTGTAACTATATATTCTTCTAGTTCATTAAACATTTGTTCATATATATTTTCTTTTTTATCACTATTTTCCATAAGCTTTATACTATATGTTCTAAGTAAAGTTTTATATATATTATCCATTTTATACACATAGAAATTTTTATACATTTCTATTGTGTATAAATTTTTCATTTTGAGTACTGTTGCAAAATCTTTTTCAATTAAAAATCTTTGTCTTTTATATTTATATTCCATATGTTCTGTTTCTTTTAATCTTGCAATTTTTTGATATTCTTCTATTAATTTATTGTCTTCATAACTTCCTTTATTCTCTTGTACTTTTGAATATATAGTATTTACAACATAATTATCTAATGCCTCTAAATATTTTGAATATGCATTTTCATATTTTTTATTAATTATTTCTCTTTTTTGTTCATCTGGAATTTGTGATACATTTTGATAATTCTTAAAAGTCTTTAATGCTTGATTTCTTTTTACTCCAATAAATAAATTTCTAAAACTTCCTCTTGATAAATATATTGATTTAGATAAATTATTTAATGCCCTATTGAATAAATTATTTTGATCTTTTACTACAACTAATTGATTTGTATTTTGATTTATTTGATTTTCAGCCATGAAAATCCCTCCTATTAATAAATTTTTTCCTTTGTTCCAATTTGTTCTAGACATTCATATATAAGTTCCACATTAACTCCACCGTTATATTCTGTTATATTATTACTTTTGTTTAATATAACAGTATCTTGATTAAAGTTGGTAGATATATTTTTTTCTAGAATTTCATTTGCATATTTCAAAGCTTCCTCATATGTTCTATTTATACTAGTTGTCACTTTTTCTTTTATTATATATTCATAAATTACTATTGGAAATTGTTTTCCTTTTACGGATAATTTACTTTCGTTTATTATTGTATCATATTCTTTGTAATTTGTAGATAGTTTTCCAAAAAAAATTTTTTTATTTAATAATTTTGTTCCAAAACGTTTTATTTCACTACCTGTATAGCTTGTATTTTCTTCATAAAAATTTACATTTATATCTTCTTTATACCACACTTTTGCAAAAACTTCCCCTTGTGCATTAACATATTTTTCATCAATTATCTCAGACGGAATAACTCCTGAAATTAAAACATCCCCTTCATATACCATATCTCCTTTTTCTACAGCTGATTTTCCTTGTGTTGCAACTACCTTTTCAATTATACCTGGTTTTATTGCAATGATATTAGAAAATTCATTATTATTTATAACTTCTGGTCCTATTACTCTTTTTCTAATATCTACATTTAAAACAACTCCTTTTATCTTAAATTCAATCCACGATAAATCTTCAACATTAATTAACATTTGATTTTCTATATTTTTATCATCTATATTATATTTATATATGTATTTTTTTACACCTAGTTTTTCTAATTCTTGAATAATATATTGTTTATATTCTTCAGTATATTCCTCTCCCTCAGTTACAATTCTTATATCATATATAAAACTTGTTGATATAATTAATAGAATTATTATAGTTATTGGAATAAGTAATAAAAATCTTCTTTTTCTATATTTATGTAGAATAAATGGAAGACCCCTCTTTTTAACTATTTTATATTTGCATTTAGTTTTTTTGCCTATATTTTTTAGTTTTTTATAATCTTTAATACTTACATTTGCAGTAAACATACAACTATTTTCTCTTTGTATATTACTTAACTCTATTTTTCTATTTGTACATATATTTATATATTTCTCTATAAAGAAACCTTCAACTAATATAGTTACTTTTCCAAATATATAGTCTAATATTTTTTTTAGAAACATATATATTCCTACCTTTCAAATTGTATATTATTTATTTTTCCTGTAATAACCATTTCATCTTTAGTAAGTTCCCCTATATTTAAATCTATTCCATAAATATATACTTCACCATCACTTGTGTTAAGTCTAATCATATAATCTTCATATTCAATTATTCCTAAATAGTTTTCAACATATATTTTTTCATTACTATAACATGTTAATTTAGTAATATCATCAATAATGCCTTCACTTATTTCTAAAGCATTTTCTATTTTTCTAATATTTTTAAACATTATTTTTCAAACTCCTCTAGACTTTTAAATTCATATCCCATATTTCTAATTTCAATTATAACTTCTTCTAAAACATTTGCATTATCCTTTGAAACTGCATGTAAAAGTAATATTGCTCCTGGGTGAATATTTTTTAATATCTTATCTTTTGCATATTCAATTCCTTTTTGATTATTCACATTCCAATCATCATATGCAAATGACCACATTACTGTTGTATACCCCATATTATTAATAGTATTTAATGAATATTCACTAAATTCACCCATTGGTGGTCTAAAATACTTCATTTGGTATCCATACTTATCCATAACTTTATTTTCTAAATTTTTTAATTCATTTTCTATTTTCTCTTTTGTATTCAGACTTGGAATACTTGGATGTGAATTTGTATGATTTCCAACAATATGCCCTTCATTAATTATTCTTTGGACAATATCTCCACTTGTTTTTAAATAATCCCCTGTTATAAAAAAGGCTGCTGGTACATTACATTTCTTTAATATATCCAGTATTTGATTAGTATATCCATTTTCATACCCTTCATCAAAAGTCAAATACACATATTTTTTATCTTTATTTCCAACATATATTCCATTATATTTATCTAATACATCTGTGTCAGATTTATTAAATTGTGGCTGAAGGTTATTATTTTCTCTTTTTAATCCCCATGCTATTTTTTTATTATTAGTAGGTGTTCCATTTGTTGTAACACTACTTTTTTTGTTATAAATATTATGTATATATATTAAAGAAATTAAAGATACAATAATTAATATTAATACAGTTTTTTTCTTCAAAAACACCCCTCCTTTTTAAAAGCATCCTATTAGTATACGTTTCTATTATTTTTTACATATTATGCCATTTTCAATTGACAAGTTCACCTAAAAGTACTAATATATATTTGCTATTATTATTTTTGTTTATAATACATTTT